>NC_009441.1:2133905-2438748 GCF_000016645.1 Flavobacterium johnsoniae UW101 | reverse complement strand
CTAATGAAGACGGTTCTCCTTATAAAGATCCAAGTGCTAAATCAATGTTTTTATTTGGCAAAGCACAATTATATGCCGATACCGAAGCCGGAATTGGCTATCAATTAGAATTAGGAGGAAGTTTAAGTCCTTCTACATTTGCGATGATTGGTAATACTGGATTAATTCTTCAGTTAGACACTTTAAAAGTCGATTTAAGCAAAAAGACCAATATCCCTGAAGCAGATGCTGACGGGCGTCCTAATGATTTCGTTGGTGTTTATGCCCGTGCCGTTTCGGTTACACTGCCTTCAAGATGGTTTCATGATCCCTTAAAAGGTTCTGAAAATGAAAACAAAACACTAAGAATTGGTGCTTCAGATTTATTAGTGGGTTCTGGCGGTATTTCCGGAAATATTTACCTGGAGACTGTTCGAGGTATGGGTACTACATTTAATTATTTTAACGATAAATTCAATTTCAATTATCCAATCGCCATGTTCGATAGAGGCGAAGATGGTGTTGTATATAAAGAAGAAATCGCTGATTATGAATCTTTACTTAACTTTTTACAAGAATTAAGCAGTCAGGGAAAACTGTATGCTTTTGATTATCCTTTATCGTTAACAACACTTTCTAATTTAGCTTCTACCACTATTAAGTCTTCAACTACTTATACTTTTAGTAATGCTAAAGAATATCAAAGTTTTTTATCCGAATTAAATGCAGATAATACTCTTTGGAGAACTATTGGTTCTCCGGAAAAAGGTTTTAAAATTGGTTTCAACAAATTTGATATCTCATTTAAACAAAACAAAGTAATAGGTTCTAATATTAAAGGAAAATTATTATTTGAAAAACTTAAAATAGTTCGACCAAATGAACCTGAAAGACCTTTTAGTACTATTCTTGAAGGGCATTTATACGATGACGGCGATTTTAATCTTACTGCTTCTTTTCCTAAAGAAACAGCTCCTCGTGCCAATTTATTTAAGCTTGTTGATTTTGAATTTTACAGTTTTGAACTAGGTAAAGAAAATAAAGATTACTACATTGGAACTTCATGTTATGTTTCGTTTCCTAGTGTTGTCATGCAGAGACTAATGAAGGGACAAGGAATTAACATTGAAAAACTTCGAATTTACAGTGATGGAAGCATTGAGGTTGAAGGAGGTTCTATTCCAATTCCTATCAATTTTTCATTAGAGCTTGGCCCGGTTAAAATGTCGGTTACAAACGTAAATTTTGGTTCTACCCAAATTAACGGTCGTAAATATAATTTCTTTGGTTTTGATGGTGCCATCAGTATCAATCCACTTGGAGTAGATGCTCGTGGTGAAGGGGTTAAATATTATTTCTGTACCGAAGATGGTTATGAAGATTCATTTATCAGAATTCAAACTATCGAAGTTGATTTAATCATTCCGGGAACTGCTACAGAAGCATCAGCAATGGCTATTATTAACGGTATGATTTCACTTCCTGAACCTGGAAAATCTCAAGAATTTAAAGGTCAGGTTTCTTTAAAACTGCCTAAAGCAAAAATTGCCGGTGGTGTTGCCATGCGTTTTATGCCTAAGTATCCTGCATTTTTAGTCGATGCTTATATTGAACTACCTACACCTATCCCGTTAGGATTTCTTGCTATTTCTGCCTTCAGAGGCTTGTTAGGATATAGATATGTAGCGACCAAAGAAGCCGCAGGATTAAATAAAGATAATTCTTGGTATGAGTTCTACAAACATCCAAAACCTGGAATTAACATCAATAAATTCAGCGGCCCGCCAGACTCTATGCAGTATAAATCGCCATTCTCTATTGGGGCCGGAGCTACTTTTGGAACCATTGCCGATGGCGGACATGTATTGTCTTTAAGAGCAATGCTGCTGTTGTCTCTTCCTACTCTGTTTTATATCGAAGCAGGATTAAATGTTATTGCCGGAAGATTAGGTCTTATTGAAGATGACCCAAGCAATCCTCCTTTCTTTGCTATGGTGGCATTTGGAGATGATTCGTTAGAGCTGGCTGCCGGAGCAGATTTTAGTATTCCTAAAGACGGTGGAGAAATCTTTCAGCTTCATGCTTTACTAGAAGCAGGATTCTTCTTTAAAAATCAGAAACCTTGGTATGTAAATATTGGTTCCAGAAAAGACCCAATTATGGCCAGAATCCTGACTTTATTTTCTGCAAAAGCCTTTATTATGCTTTCGGCACAGGGAATTGAGGCTGGTGCCAGATTAGATTTTAAACTCGAAAAGAGCTTTGGTCCGGCTAAAGTAAAATTATGGGCTTATTTAGAACTGGGAGGAAAAATTTCGTTCAAACGTCCACAAATGGGTGGTTACATTACTGCCGGCGGAGGTATTCAAATTAAACTTTGGATTATCAATGTTGAAATTGTTTTAGATACTATTTTCTCTATCGAATCTTTTAAACCATTCCTGATTTATGCAAAACTGGAATTAAGTGTTCGTGTAAAAATTGCTTTTGTAAGAGTTCGTAAAAACTTTGTAGTAGAGCTTCAATGGGATATTAACCGAATTGTTGATCGTACACCGTACAGTCCGCTTCCTAAAGGAACTTTTGGAGACGAACAGGACAACCGAACATTAGAAAATGTTAAAGGGGTTCATATGCTTACCAATGAGGCGTTTGCTCTGGATTATTTTAAATCGCCAGATGATAATAATTACGATCCAGCCAAATTCTACAACGGAATGCCAAAAGCAGACCTAATTACAAATGTAATTCCATTAGATACGTATATCGATATTAAAATGGCAAAAGGTTTACTGCCAGATCCATCATTATCTAAAAAAATTGGAGGTTACACCGGAGATGCTAAAAATTACACGGATATGATGCCGCCAATTGAAAAGATTGCCGGAAGACCAATTCGCCAGGTTAAACATAAATACGAGATTAAGTCAATTAATTTAAAATCATGGAATGGTTCTGAGTGGAAAAATTATCATCCGTTTGAAGCAGTTGTAGAAAATACCCCTGAAGCTCGCAGCCTGGTTACAAATTTACCATGGGCACAATGGCAGAAAGCAATTGACCAATATGACAGTATTCGCGTTCTGGCAACAAATCCTTTTTCATTTTTAAGTTCTGGAGAGCCAGGATGGCATGTACCGGAACAATTCGGAATTACCCCTTCTAAATTGTTCTGTGTCTCTGATAAAATTAAAAAAGAACATACTGATTTCCTTAATAAACAAATTGGGCAGCGCTATTATGTTCCAACCCAATATGAAGCAGATAAAATCAGCGGATTGTTTTTTAAATTAATCGGAGAAACTCCAGAAATTACAGGAAAAAATAAAGTTGAAGGTGGAGATTTTATGAGTATTACGGGAGAGAGAAATCCTCATAAATTTTTTAAATCATTAGCATTCAAGAACTATAATGAATTAGAAATCATTTTCCCTCAATCGGCAATTGAGCCAGCATTTAAGCTTACAACACAGGCAAAAGAAGTAAAAATAAAAGCTTATACATCAGTTATCAAAAATGAAGGTGACAAATTCACTACTTACGAAATTGTAAATATAAGAAAAACAAATAATGGCCCTGTTTCTACAGAATTAACATATACAAAAGCCGAATTATTAAAAGAAATAACTCTGTATAATGAAGAAATTGATCCAAGCTTAAAAACCAAAATCGACAAAATTGTTATTACACCAATTGCAGCAAATGCAGAAAGTATTAAGGCAATTAGAAATGAAATCGCAGTATTATTTAACGATACTTATACAAGTGCAAATGGAGACTTTGTAATGTCTGGTCCTAGTGATCCTGAAAAATATGATTTGTTAATTACAAAATTAAACGAATTAAAAGCTAATGCCGGAAATGATAATATTCAGGAAGAAACGCCAAATGCATTGACTTTTACTCATTTTTATGGATACAAAGGAAAAGATTTATATGCTTTTGATAAAGTGATCAAATACAACGATACTTACATTATCTCTTTCCATCCAAAGGCTGATACGACTGTACTTCTGCAAGTGAACTCAAAAGGAGATATTTTGAGAGAACGTTTATTAAACGGAATCGTCACTTCTATGCAGGTTGTAAATGATAATCTATTACTAACTCAGGCTTTAAATGCTAATCAATGTAAGGGAATAGGAAAAGCTGTTATTGATCTTGATCTAATTGTAGGCTGCGAGTCTCCAATTAATGCAATGGCTATTATTGAACTTGATGATCAATTGAATTTAAGTACTGGTGTTCAGTATCTAAATAGTTATTCTTTAGGCTTTAACAAAGTATTGTCTTTGGCTAATAATGAGTTGTTTTGGGTTAATACATTAGAAAATGAAACTCAAATTAATTGGATTAACGGAATTAATCGTGCCCTTATTCAGCGTGTAAAAGTAATTGGAACAACAATTAAAGTTCTTCAGCATAGTGATACTGAGTTTAGTTTGATTACAAAGGACAAAAAAATTATTCGTCTTACTCTTGATACACATACAAAAACAATTTCTGTAACCGATACAAAAGTACTTTCTGATACATCTGTATATGAAATTATTGATGCTGGTATTACAGTTGGAAAAACTTTGATAACTGTTCAACTTTCGGACGGAAAATTTGGTTTAGCCCAAATTAACGGAAATTCATTAGACATTGTAAAACATAATATCATTTTCGATTCGGCAATTTACTTATCTAACAAAACTTTAGCCGACAACTCGATTATTGCTTATAATAAAGATTATTTATTTGTTTTCAGTTCAACATTAGAACTCATCAGATTAATTAAAAGAGGGAATACAGTAGAAAATGCGTCTATTATTCATATTCAAAATGAACCTTCTGATAACGAAATTTTAATGCTTTCATCTAAACCAAATGAAAAGGGAGTTTATTTCTCATTGTTTAATAATCAATTTGATAATTGTTCTTTATCTGCTGCAGAAAATGTTACATTGACTTCATCTGTCTCAATATTAACAACTGAAACGACAAGTCATACATCACTTTCTTTAACTGATAAAGTGAATTATAACAGAGGAACTAAAAATTCTAAATTAATTACGGTTAATGATACAATTTGTTCAAATGGATATGCTGAAGAAGATCCGGAATTAGATTATACAACCAGTATTCAAAGTGTTGAATGGTTAAGTAAAGAAAGCTATTTCCACAATACAACAATTCCTCAAATTGAAGCTGTACAAGAAGATCGAAAAGCTATGGAAACTGCAGTGCAAAGTACTGTTCAGCCAATTTGGAGACCTAATACAACGTACTGTTTAAATTTTACTTTAACTGATACTGTAGATGACAAAAAAACAACCGATTTTAATTATTTCTATGGATTTAAAACATTAGGACCTGTAGGTCACTACCCTGTTCCAGATCCTATTTCGGAACCAGTATTGCCGGGTGAAATACCTCAAGCAAAGAATGAGCTGACAGATTTATCAAAATCACCATTGACTTCATTAAGACAATATCTAGATTACAACCGTTCTTATCCAAATGCTGATGGAAGCTTATTACAATCTAAACCTGTTTTTTATGGAAATGAACAGTGTAAAATTTCAATGTTTTTTACAAGCCCTTATGTTTATCATATGTTTAAAGGCTGGTCAAGTTATGGAACACATGATGAAATAAATGGATCATTGAATCTTATTATAAAAGATCCTCTTAACGATACATTAATTCCTTATCCTCTTCCAGAAGAAGGAACTGTAACCTATCCAAGAGCAGAAAAAAAACCAGAATGGGTAAGTGATAACGATCCAAGAGTTCCATTAGGTGTTCAATTGGTAAATAATTTCATCAATGCTCAACCTGACATGAAGTGCGGTAAATTACTGGGAGATCCTTTACAACCAAAATCTTTTGGGTACGAAGTGCAATTAACCGATTTACAACCTTCTAAATTATACACTGTTTTAGCTAATAATTATTTTGATGCTAACCAAAACAAAAAAGTAGATGAAAAAGAAAATGTATTAGTACACCAATACGGATTCCAGACTTCCCGATATAAAAGTTTTGAAGAACAAATTCAAAGTTACAATACTGATGAAGCCACAGGTCGTAAAGCATTATTTGAGATAAATGTAAATATTAATCAGGAACAAATTGATGCTTTATACCACTTGACAGCCTCAAAAACTGAAGCAAATGAATTAAGTGATTCAATAGCATTAAAATATCAGCATTCATTCGATCGTGCAATTGAGGGAGTTTTAAAACTGTCTCCTCTAGATCCTGCTCAAAATACTGAAGTAAATAAAATTATTGACAGTAATACAGGTAAAATCACAGCACTTTTAATTCGTAATCCTGAGCCATTTAATATTCCTAAAATACCATTAAAAGAAATTCAGAATACTGTTTCTGTTGTAGATATCACTCGTGATGCAGCCGAAAATAAAGTCTATACTAAAAAAGACAAGTATCAAGTACTGCATTCAAAAGATTATTCACAAGTATTGATAATGCATGATGATAAATTCATTCAGGATAGCAGTCTGAATATTTTATTTGACTACAGAATGTGGAATAATAACGAAACAGCTGTAAATGAAACAAGATTATTGACTTCATCTATTGACAAGCAAGACATACAGATACAACTATATCCAGAATCAGAAAATACAAATCTTTAAAAAACAATAAAAAATGAGTTCTATAAATCTTCAGGAAAGCCAACTCTCAGGCTGTGAAAAATATATAGCAATCGTTGTTGATGAATCGGGTTCGATAAACACCAATGAGGCACAGCAAATTAGAGATGGGCTGACTTCATTTATCAATTCTCAGGCTCAAAGCAACATTACACTTTCATTAATCGGAATGTCTGACAGCGATACAGCTGTCAGAACCGATAATGTTATTCAGAAAAAAATTGCCGGTAACAAACAAGATTTTTTAAACTGGATTAATCTATATGGCAATGGTAAAGTTACTATCCAATCTGATTATTGGGCTTCTGGATTAAATACAGCCAAGAATCTATCTGTTACACCTGATATTGTTTTTGTTGTAACGGATGGTATACAGGTAAATAATTCTCAATTTTTAAAAGATTTATTTACTGATTTAAATCTAAAATCACAGATTTTCGTTTATGGTGTTACAAGTACTGGCGAGAACATTCAGGAATTAACAATACCATTAAATACTTTCTTAGACAGAGCCCCAAAATTAAAAGAGAATAGAGTTTCTGCTTTAGATTCCGATTATCTTAGAGTTTCTGATTTCAGCACTTTAGGAAAGGAATTAAATCAGCTTATTATTGATATGTCAACTGCTCAGGTTGGCTGTATCTCAAACGTAAGTATTGTTGGAAACAAAATAGTTTATCCTGTTTTAAAGAAAGGTATAAAAATAAGCCAGCAAGCCGGTACTTTAGTACTTAGAAACAAAAGCAGGGTTTCCCTCAACTTAAGTGCAGGAACAAAAATACATCGTGCCGGAAGTTTAAATGGTTTAAGTCTTAAACTTCAAAATGATATTACAATTCCTGGTTCATCACAAATTGAAGCTGCAATTAGAATTGAAGGAAAACCATTGGCCCTTGGAAATTTTTCTACTCCTATTATTTTAAACAATGTTAAAAATCCTTTCGGATTTAGTATTTCTTTTAATGTCGGGAAAGAATCATCTTTTATTGATATTACCTCAGGAAAAACAAATCTGCAGTCTACCTATCTGCAAATTGCAGCTTCAGGTTCCAGAGGAGTTGACAGTACAAAAGGAATTCATCTTCGTTGGATGCTTGCAGGTAAATTAGGTGAAAAACATCTTCCAAAAGGAGATTTATATACTGGTGAAAAATTAAATTTTAACAAACCAGATGACTTTGTAAAAGTCTACCGAGCTCCTTATACAAAGAAAACTTATCATTTAGATTTAAACCAGCCGCCAAACGTTGTTGACAATCAAAAGGGTTTATGGATTTATAAAACAACTAATCCGCAAAGATCAATTTATGTTTCATTTGAAAACAAAACAAAATATAAAGCAATTAAAGCTGCTGTAGATCCATTAGTAAACCCAGCTGTTTTTATGCTTGGATATGGAAACAACTTAATTGAAATTGAAAATAAAACTGAATTGTTTTTTGCTGCTGAATTAAATTTTTCGTCATCAAGTGTTTCAAGTAATGTAAAGCTGGAAACTTTATCTGTTGCAGAAAATACTATTATTGCTCCTAAGAGAGTCACTAATAGAAAAACTTATTCTTCAACACAGTTAAATAACGTTCGTTTAATAGCAGAAAACGGAAGAAGCATTCGATTTAAAGCGAATAGCTGTCGTTTAAACTCTATAGATTTTGAGTTCTATTCTGATTTTATTACCCATGCAAATGTTAATGGAGATTGGGATTTAAAAGGAAAATATGGCTTAAGCAATAATGATATTAAAGTTTTTGAACAATTAGAACCAAAATTAAATGCTGTTCACGGAAAATGGTTAAAATATAATGATGGTGAATATGTAAATATTGCCAATTATAAAGAAAAATGGAACAGACCAACTGTTCCAAGTGATAAAAGTGACAAAAATATTAAGTCAATTGTCGAAAGATATATTGAGTTAAGTAAAGATCCAAATGATCCAACTGCATTAGAATCTATCAACTTTGGAGATCTGGATGCTGATATGAATCCGGAACAGGGAGAAGAACAAAACAATGCATCTCAAATATCTAATCTTGACTTATTAAATATTGCTGCAAACGATTATCATATTGCACGTATGCTTGGTTTGGGATGTATTGATATTGATGACGAAATCTTTTCCGGAGACTATATTTATTTAACTGAATATACCACTTTTGGTGATTTGGATAGTACAGGATCACGCGAAGTACAGCATCTTTCTATGAGTATTCCAACCTCTATAGTTACAGAGCGTTTTTCTCTGCCTGTTCAATTGAATAAAATCATTCCCGGTTTAAACGCAGGTTCTGATGAAAATCAAAATACTCAAATTACAGATCCAAACGGATATAGTTTTGATGGAAAGAAAAGATATGTGAGTTTATTTATGGAGGATGTAATGGATTATGATATTACATCTGGTAATGTTAATGATTTTTTTAAATCTTCATTAGAATATGATGGAAGTACATTCACATTCCCTATTTACTTAGGTGTCGATTTTAAAATTGAAGGCGAAACAAACTGGAGAAAACCAGAACTATCACATGATATTGAATATCGCAATATTAATAAAAATCTGGAAAATTCAGATTATGAACCTGTTCCAATTATTATTCCCGAATCTGGAAAGTCAATTTTAAATATCCGTCAGGAAGAAGTTGGTAAAAAAACCTATATCTATCAGGGGTATGGTATTAATATTTTCTCAAGAGCATCAGCAGGGAGACAAATAAGTATTGAATCAGATATTAAACCGGCAGATAATTTAATGCCTCCAACTGGTATTAACACATTGTTAATTACAGAAGAAAATCCATTAATGTTTACATCTCAAACGGAACAAGAACGTCTTGGAAAAATTATAAGAGAAGATAAAACATTAATTAGAATCTTGTTTGACTATTATTCGGTTCAGGAATTATCAAGCTATACCGTTCCTTCAGAAATGTCTGCTCAAGAAGCGAAAATAAATACAAACAGTATTTTTCCAGATACTGAAGAAATATTTGCAGATCATTTTAAACTGTACTATAAAGACGGGCTTCCTGAGGTCGAGTATGGTGAAATTGAAAGCATCAATAATGCTAACGAACTTACCTCTATTATTAAAATAAGAGAGTATAAAATTCTTAGCAGCGGTGAAGAAGTTAAAGTAACATTAACTGAAAACAATAAGACAAGATTTACTGGAGGGATTCTAACAGTGGGGGATCAAAATTATGTGATTCAGAATATTAATGTTTTCATAAAACCAAAACAAAACCCTCAAGATCCTGATGAATTTGATTATGCCAACATAACAGTCCTTAAAAAAGAAGTAAGTGACAGAACTCATTCTGATGGAGATGCAACAATTGATTCTGACCAAATTAAAGGCATCGAAATGCCTGAGAGTAAATTATGTACTCTGGTTCAAAACATGTTAACAGACTCTAACTGGCATAAACCGGAAATTGGTTTTAAAGTTGAATATCCGGAAAGTTTAAATACTGTTCATCGTGAGGTAATTCAGCCGGATAGCGAAAACACAAAAGATTTACAGCTGGAAAAAACCAGAGGAATATGGAAACCTGCAGTAATTGAAAGATTGCTGGAGGATGCATACAAAATGGATCAAAATGGAAAGTACGAATTAAATGAAGATGAAAAACCGGTCAAATTAGATGATAAAAAACACTTAGGTTTATATAAAATTACTTTCTCTGGTTTTAATTTACCTCAGCATCCTCAGTTTAAATCAGAAAACGAAAACTCGGTAGAATGGTCTAATGGTATTGTTCGTTTATTTACAAAAAGTTCTGTTAAACAAGGAATTTCTCTTCCTGTAAAAACCAGAAAAGAGTTCAAAGTAGTTCGAACTGAAAACATTGGCACAACAGGAGACTTAATTTTATATGTAAACGATACCGATTTCAAATTAGGAGATTATATAAATCAAGTAATGGATGAAAAACACGATGAGATCATTGTAGGAGATCAAGAAGTTAATTATTATCCTAGTTATAAAGTATATCTGTATAAAGATGTGGCTTCTGGAATTACTAAAGAAAATATTCAGCCAAGGGCAAATGAAAGTACCCGCTACTCTATTTTCGGAATTAGTTCACGCGCTGTTCGACCAAATATCAATTACAAATCAAAGATTAGTATCCCTAGTCCGATGTATGCGGTTAAAATCGAAAAAGCTGAGAAACCTGAAATTACACAAGGGTATAATCTATATGCCACAAGACCTGATTTTTACAATCGTTCGACCTTTACTTTTACAACTCAATATAAAAAAGGACGTAAACCTTATGGCGCATTACACTATAGAGCCAATGAACAAGATTTTCTAAATCTTTTGTATAAAACACCGACTATCAACACAATTCGCGAAGAACTAAATAAACTCGGAGGGAATGAAGAACCTGATTTTGACCAAAGATGGAAAAACTTTTTAAACTTTAATTACCTTGAAACTAATAGCCATTACAAAACCTTTCCTGAAAATGGATCTGGGCCAAACTATAGATTTCCATTACCAGATAATGAAGATTTTATAAAACTAATTAATGATTTTATAGAATGGCACAATCAGGCACAAACTAATGAAGAATTTAAAGAGGCTAAAATTACTTCGTTAACAGCACTTAATAAAGTAATAATCTCAAAAGGGGTTGAAAAACCTGTATTAGCTGCCTATTTCATTGAAGAAGCGATAAAATCAGCTTATGTTCCGTTAACAGAAGTGCCAGTGGTTTATGAATACATTAAAGACAAAAATTATGTTCCAACCAATAAAAAGCAGACTATTAAAGACAAAAATGGTCATGCCTTAAAGCCAACTGATCCAGATTTCGATATTGCGCCAATGATGAAGATCGTTAATGAAGAGGAAAACATAACGCAGTTTACCGATTTTAATTTGGATGGAAATTCGCAAAGTATTTATTTCTATGCGGTTCGCGAAATGGATATTAAGATGAATTTCAGTGAACTTAGTGATCCTTTAGGGCCTGTAAAACTAGTCGCTTCAAATCCACCTCAAACACCTGAAATTAAAAGAATTATGCCAATTTTTGAAAATCAGGTTTTAGGAATTAAACCTTCTATTCAGTTTGAAATAAATGCCTATCAGCCGGAATATAAAATTGGAAAAATCAATATTTATCGTGCCTCTTCAATGCTGGATGCACAATCAATACGAACAATGACACTGGCTAAAGAAATTTTAATCGATGAAGATACTTTATCGAATGAATTTGAGAATGTTTGGACAGTTTATGATGAATTTGATGATTTAGAATTTGTTCCATTTGGTGACGGTCTTTTTTACCGAATTACGACCTCACGAAAAATCGAATATGCAGACCCTGGTTCGACTAAAGAAAATCCTATTATTAATATTGATTATGCTCCTTCGAAGCCTTCAAAAATTACTGCTACTGTAATTGCTGATACTATTTCGCCGGAATCACCAGAATTAAAAGCATCTGGAAGTACAACTGGGGCTAATGGAGAAATTTTAAAACCAGTTATTTTTAATTGGAACAAAACGGTTCATAATGGTAAATATCATTTATACAAAATGACTCGTGCAGGAAATTGGGAAAAAATTCATGAAGCAGCTTCTAACCTAAATGATATTACTCTTCCTCTTGAAAGTATAGAATCTTATACAGATGAATTAATTATCAAAAACGAAGATGGTCAAAGAATTTATCATCATTTCAAAGTAATTTCTGAAAACTCTTCAGGCATGTACAGCAGTGAAGAAAAAATCTTAACTCTTTAAAACTATTAAATACCAATGATTCAAATCATTGGTATTTATCTCAGCTTTATTTAAGCAAAAACGTATAGCAAGACATAAAATTAAATAACATGGCAATAACAAGAAATGATTTTCACAACAAATTCAATAATGGTGATATTCCATCACATGCAGATTTTGTTGAAATTTTTGACAATTTCGTTAACAAAGAAGATGACAAGGCCGATTTTCAAATGGTCGAAACCGGTACTGATAATGAACATTACATTACTCCGGCACTTTTAAAAGCTATTTTTCAGAATTCTGGAATTCTTTCCGGAAACTGCTATTCTCCTTTCAAAGAATATAAAGACAGTTTTACAGGATCATCAATAGAATTAGAATATCCTCCAATTGAAAACAGCGTTAAAGTATTCAAAAATGGACAATTATTAGAGGAAGATGAAGACTATGAATTAAATTATAATACTGGAGTTATCATCTTTTCTGAAGGAATTACAAGCCGAAATATTGAAGCAAATTATTGGTTTAAGAACATTAATCCAACATCTGGAGGTTCTGACTCAATGTTCGGAAAAGCCTCTATACCATATAAAGAAAATTTTAGTGCTGATATTTTTAATAGTGACACAATTACATTAAAAAAAACACCCCTAAAATACAGTTCAAGAATATACAAGAACGGACAATTACTTAGAGAAAATAAAGACTATTCAATTGTTGATGGCAGTAAAATCATTACTTTTTCTGCACCAATAAGTAATCGCAATATTGAGGTAGATTATTGGTATGAAGGTCCTATTTCGTTAACTGATCCTGAATTAAATACAAAATATGTTGATTTAACCTCAAATCAATCTATTAAAGGAAATAAAACTTTCACAGAAATGACTGAAAGTAAAGGTTTCATTAAAACTGGCGGTACTTCTAACCAGTACTTAATGGCAGATGGTTCAGTTTCAACCTCTACTGCTTCTGATTATGATGCTGGTCATTCTCCATTTAACACTTCTCAAACCAGCGGATTTCAAAAATTCAGTAATGGTTTAATATTACAGTGGGCCTATCTTTCATCTGGATCTACTACCTACAGTTTCCCTATTGCCTGGCCGGCAAAAGCATGCAGTGTTGTACTTTCTACTTACAGGATTGACTCTGGCAACAAAGGATTTAATCATGTTTATGATCTTACTAACACAACATACAAAGCGATTATCGATGGTCCTAATGGCTACATGTTTGCAATTGGTTATTAATAATAAAATCAAGAATAAAAAATTATGTATAAAGGATCGTATAGCGAAGACGGAACATACACAGGCTTTTATGTTGAAGGAATTCATGAAAATATTCCACAGCCAAATATTGAATTAACCGAAGATGAATGGCACCAGGCCTTATCAAAAAACTACAAAGTAGTTAATGGTAAACATACTTATTCTTCTTTTATCCAAAATCAGGAAGAAATTCTTAGCAATTTAAGAATTACACGAAACTTATTATTAGCTGAAAGTGACTGGACTCAATTAGAAGACTCTCCTCTTTCTGAAGATAAAAAAGACGAATGGAAAAATTACAGGGAGGAACTTAGAGATTTAACTAATCTCGATAATCTAACAAATATAATTTGGCCTTTAAAACCATTATAACAAAAATTATTTGATGACATCTAAATGGTTCTAAACAAAAATAAAAACAACATTATTATTTATTAAAACATAATGTATGGAAGAAAACACAACATATAAACCTTTTGCATATCTCGACCAATATACTCCAATTGAAGGAACAGAGGTTTATTATAACACAGAAAAAACTTTAACTCTTAGAAAAAATGATTGTTCTAAGGGAACATCAGGAAACCCAGTTACTTTAATCGCAAATCCCAATAAATTTGTGTCAACAATAAGCATAGCCGATGCCAATGAACAAGCTCAATATTGGTTAAATGCAAATACTCAGGCTTATGCCAATAACATTGGAACTTGCAGTATTAGACCAACTGCATGGCGTGGAGCAAATCCTTCATGCGTAATAGAGTCGCCGGCGGCATTACTCCCTTTTGATTATATGGTCATTAAATACAAATGGGCTCCGGGCGCTGGTGTTGATTTAGACACTTTGACTGGTTTAATAAATACAGGTATTAACAGTTTAGACAATATATGGGTAGGATATGGACTTGTAAACGAAGTTCCTCCTAACGCAATCGCACAGGATTCTTACATTATGTGGGGTGGTGATATAACAGATTTAACTGGAACCGAAACGTGTCTGGTAAATTTCAAAAAATTAAAACAAGCTTATTCTCAGTTAAACGATATCCAAGTAAGAATGGCTGGGATTTGGTGGAAATCCAAGGCCACAGGAAATATTGATGTAGAAATTACCACCTTTCTGGGAGGTACAATGACAAAAATAGGCAAAGATATTATCAATAATGACGGTCAGCAGATCCAACAATTAAATTTCTCAAAAAACATTTCTGTTGTTGGACATAGTAAACTAATTAATGAAGTTACTAACATTGGCTATATTAACTATTCTACAAATCTCTCAACTGCAAAAGTTGCAATAACTTATTAAAAATATGGAAAATACAGGATATAAATCTTTTGCTCTCTTAGAAAAATACTATACAGACGATGGTACTTCAACTGGTGAAACAAAACCAAATGCAATATCTGATCCAGATTACATAGCTCCTTTTTTAGATACTATAAGCTGTCCTCCTGTCACAAGATATTATAATACTCAACAATCCAAAAGTGTTATAAAAAATGATTGTGCCGCTGGATATTTGGGCAGCAGTGTTACACTCATTGCTGATGCAAATCAATTTGTTTCGTACGAAAGCTTAATTGATGCCAATAATCAGGCTGCAGCCTGGCTGGATAACAATGCTCAGATTTATGCTAATAGTAAAGGAACATGTGAAATAAATTCAAATCCTCAGAATACTCCAATTATATACAGCAGTCTTTCATCTGATGGAAAATCTATAAACGTATCATGGACAGCATCGTACGATAATCCTGGAATTATTGGATACCAATTATATAGAAAAAAAAGCTCGACCGGGGAATGGCAGTTCCACAGATCTATAAACGATGGAAATTTAACCTCTTTTTATGATAATTTATTAGATTCAGAAACTACTTACTTTTACAGGATAAAAGCTCAATACACTGCAACAAGCTGGTCACCATTCAGTAACGAAACATCTCAAACTACTGCAGAAAATATACCAGTCTGTTTTGTCGAAGGAACATTAATCACAATACCAGACGGAACTCAGACACCAATTGAATCCTTAAAATTAAACCAATTATTGCTTTCTACAGAAATTGAAACTCTAAATGATACTAATGATGTTGAAAAGCTTTACAATTGGTCATGCAGCTATTTATTAGAAAAACGAATTACATCTCCAATTATCAAAATCAGATCTTTAACTGCTGATAAAACTATCGTTATTAACAATGGATTATTAGAAGCAACTCCAAGCCATTCGCAATTAATTCAAAGAGATGGAATCTGGAAATTTATTCCACTTGGTGACGTAATCGTTGGAGATAATTTATACAGCATCGATAAGGAAATTATTCCAATTACCTCTGTTTTTATAAACTCAGAGAAAAGAAAAATTTATCCTCTTACTTTGAGTCCATCTCACACTTATTTTGCTAATGGAATTTTAACCCACAATATCAAACCTATTGATAACTAACTATTCTGACAAATCTTTTATTATCAATAAAAATGATCCATACAATAACAAAATATGTTCTATCAGAAATATTGATAAAAATGAAATTATCGGACTTTGGATTGCAGATAAACCAACAAGTAAAAAATCGAGATGTCTCTTTCAACCGCATATGCTAAAAAAATGGTGGGAAACAGATGATTTGGGAAGATTTTGCAATCACTCAATAAAGCCGAATACTTCTGTTATTTATTATCCTGACAAATTAGAATTAAAAGCTATCAGGCTGATTGAAAAAGGAGAAGAAATTCTTGTAAACTACATGGAAACAATTAAATATATCAAATACATTCCAACAGTAAATTTTTAAAATAAAAATGAGCACAAACCATAACAGAATAAAAGTGGCTGATTTAGAAGTAAATCAGCCAGATAAAATCTTAACCACAAATTCTAATGGTGAGTTAGATTTTACGGATATCAAGAACATAAAAGCAGAAAGTTATAATGGATTAGATTATACTCTAGAAGGAAAAGCTTTAGATGCCAGACAAGGTAAAGCTCTAAAAGATTCTTTAGATAATTTAAACTCTAATCTTAATGAAAAAGAAAATACTTCTAATAAGGTTCAGGATATTGAAATAAATAAAAACTCTTCTACAGCATTTCCAAGTATTAAATCTATTTATGATTGGAGTAAAGGTCTTTTTAAAACATGGATACTTAGTATAGAAAATTTTTCTTCTACAGCATATACATTAAATGCTGAAAATATTAATAAACGAACTGTATTTTCATCATCAAGCCCTGTTACAATCACAATACCAAATGATTCTGTAATTTCATTACCAATAGGAACAAAAAAAGAATTTACACAGAAAGGAACTGGTTTGGTTACAATAAACGGAACAGGAATTTCTTTTATAACAAACATTCCTTTAACAATCTCAAATGGAGAGACTCGAATATTAACAAAAACTGGTGCAAATGAGTGGTTAATAGATGGCTTTTTAGTTAATACTAATAGAAGATCATTTAACATTAATTTCGCTTGGCATGGAACATATGGTCCAAGCAGCGGAGTGTACACACCTGACAGAGAAGCAGCTAATTTAAACTCTCCTGTAATGAGCGTAAATAATTCATCACAAGGTTTCGCTGTCCCTTTTAGATGCAAATTGAAAGCCGCTGTTCACGCAGGAAATGCCTTAGGTTCATCTGATTTAACTTTATATGTTTTAAAAAAATCTGTTCAATCCGGGCAGACTACTATAGCTGCTACTAAACCCATAATAGGAACTTATGCAGCTGGAAAAAGTTTTCCTTTTATTTATGATGTTGATATTGATAAATCTATTGTCTGGGAAACTGCAGATTATGTCAGTTTTGGTTTTCTAAATCCTACTACTTCTACTGGTGTTTGGCGTACACCATCTTTATCTCTTTATTTTGAAGAAGAATTTTAAGAGATTTCTCTTTGTAAAAATCTTTCGGCTGACTCAAAAAACATAATTAAAAATCAGTAATAGAGTAAGGATTAAATACTAATTCACTATAAGCGATTATTACTAAATATTTTTGAATAAATTAAATAATACAAAAATGAGCACAAACTATAACAGAATAAAAGTGGCTGATTTAGAAGTAAATCAGCCAGATAAAATCTTAACTACAAATTCTAAAGGTGAGTTAGATTTTACGGATATTAACAACATAAAAGCAGAAAGTTATAATGGATTAGATTATAATCAAGAAGGAAAAGCTTTAGATGCCAGACAAGGTAAAGTTTTAAAAGATTTGATAGATAACATTAAAACTTTTTTTGAAACATTCTTTTTAGGAATTTCAAACGACCAAAATGTATCTGGTACCAAAACATTTTTGTCTGGTAAAATAGGGTTAAGAAATGTGGCTAATACTTTCACTTCTTTTTTTACCAATTCCAATACTTCATCTAGAACTTACACGTTACCCAATAAAGATGGAGTTGTAGCATTGGTATCAGACATTACCAACATTGTAAATTATGGTAATCAAAATACTATTCCTAAATATGGATTATATGGCACCTCATTAGGTAACAGCAGAATATCTGACACAGGTTCTAATATTTTAATAGACAATTACAATACTGCTGAATTTGATTTGCAATTCAATTCAATTAAAAACTTAAATTCAATAGGCTCAGAAAGATCAAGTTCAGGTTTTAACGGAACTGATTTTTCTATACAAGCTGGTAATACAAGTAATTCTCAATCTCAACTGCTCATTAAAAGAATATATTCTAATTACGCCTCCTCTACTCGCCCATCCTGTGTATTTTCCTCTAATTATTCTGACAATGTTTATGCATGTGCAGGAACTATTATGTATAAATTTAATAAAATATCAGGTGCTTTTTCGGAGTATGCCAGTGGTCTAAGTCCTACTGTCTGGGGAGGTTGTGAATCACCTAATGGTGATGTGTACTATATTAATCAGCAAAAAAACATATATAAACAAACAAATGGAATAGGCTCTTTTGTTTTATATGCCACTTTACCAGAAGGATATTATGGTACAGGAATTACTATTACTCCTAATAATGACATTTATGCCTGTACGTTTAACGGTAAAATTTATAAACAGACAAACAGTACTGGTCCTTTTACTAATATTGGAGAGTCTGGTAAAAACTACATATCATTAACTTGTGATTTAAACAACAATATTTATGTTGCAGAAGGAGGCAATAATAGTTTGGGGGGAGGTAATGGCTATATATATAAACAGAACAATTCAACTGGGTCTTTTAATAAAATGGACTCCTCATTTTCATTTTGGGGTGGAATAGTTTGGGATCGAATAACTGGAGATTTATATTGCTCTTCACTAACTGCAATTTATAAATTTATGAATGGAGAAGGAACTCCAATAAATCTTGGAGTTTCTTTTGCAGGTTGTGCAACATTAGCAATTTGCAAAACGATTTTATTTAGTGCTTGGATAAATACCTCTCAAGGTTTACAAGATGTCTATGGAATGTATCTAAATTCTTCTGGCATACCTGATTTGAATGGCGGAACCTTAAAGCAAAAAGCTGGAGTCGGAAAAGGTACAGGACAATCTAGAATTCAATTTATAACTGGGCAAAAAACTACTTCCGGGACCGACTTACAAATTGAAGCATTACGAGGTTACATTGATGAAAATGGATATGTTGTATGGCTGAACATGCCTACTTATGCAGATAATATAGCAGCTATTGCAGCAGGACTTCCAATTGGCTGTGAATATAAAACAGCAAGTGGAGATCGTAAAATTGTTTATTAACGCTCAAATCATTTTTTAAATTTAAGAATAAAAGCAATATGGATACAAATTATAATAGAATAAAAGTCTCTGATCTTGAAACAAATAACCCGGATCAAATTTTAATTACCAATTCTAAAGGAGAATTGGAGTTTAATAACATAAACAAAATTGTTCCTCCAAATTCTAATCCTGTTTCTGCAACACAATCAGGAATTGTTGATAACACACCTTTACAAGAACTTGGAGGAAAAGATAAACTAATCAACAGAGTAAGAATTGGAATTGGTGAAGGAACTGGAACGGGAAATACCGTTTTAGGAAAACAAGCTTTACAAAATAGTACGACAGGTTCCCATAATACTGCCGTAGGTGAAGAAGCTCTGGCCATGAATACAAGTGGAAGTGAAAATACAGCTTATGGAAATTGGGCTCTTAGATCAAATACTACAGGATCTTATAATGATGCCTTTGGCGAACACGCCCTTACCAGTAATATTGATGGTATTGCAAATATAGCAGTTGGTAATGGTTCACTTAACTCAAACGAAACTTCTTCCTACAATGTAGCAATAGGCTGTTCTTCAATGGGTACATTAATAAATGGTTTAGGACAATCGGTAGCTGTAGGTTCATTTAGCATGTCTGATGCAACCGCAACTGATAAAAATGTTGCCATTGGAACTTATGCACTCCGCTATAACTCCGTTGGATATTCCAATACAGCCCTAGGACACAGCTCTTTAACAGCAAACACAACCGGCCATTCAAATAATGCATTTGGGAATTATTCCTTAATATCTCTTACTACAGGAGTAGATAACACTGCAATGGGCAAATTTGCAGGACGCTATGTAACTACTGGTAATTCTAACATATACATTGGTGCAGAAGGAACGCAGGAAGATGCAACAGTTAGTGGAATTGTAAATATTGGTAATAAAATATTAAGTAACGGCAATAATTTGGTATCTGTACCTTATCAGACAAATGCATTAATTGAAGCAGATTCTACTGGAAAAGCAGTTGCTACAAAAGAATATGTTGCATCAAAATTAAACAGTAACAATGAGCAAATAGAAGTAAGTTCTAGTCAAATTATTTCTTCTGACTGGAGTGGAAAAACTATTCTTTTTACAGCAAACTGTACAATTACAGTTCCAGCTTTACTTTCTGCTAATTTTATTTTTAATGGTATTACACTTCCAGGAGTAAATATTACATGGTCGATTACTGCACCGCATACATGGTTATTTGGCACACCATCAGTAACAGCTGAAAAACAAATTTTTACTTTTACAAAAAGGGGAAATACGAATAGTATTTTATTATTAGGTGTATAATTTTATATAGGAAGCTTATTACAGAATACAGTTTTTGCGAAAAATAAAACAAAATTATTTTTAGACGAAGTTACAGATCCATCTTTCTGTGCATTTACATTAAGAAAATTATCGAAAATGTATAAAGGAAATTGTATTAGAGTTAAGAAGAAGCTCTAATAATACTTAGATGAATATAGGATTTTTTAATAATAAAATTGATACTATCCAGCTTCTCACTTTTTTATGGTATACATGATAGATTTGTTTCTATCTGGTATGATCAAAGTGGGAATGAAAGAAATAAAATTCAAACAATTTGGGTTAATCAACCACAAATTGTTAATGCAGGTAATATTATACTAGAGAATGGATTGCCAACATTAAAATTTCACAACATCTAGCAGCATGATTCAATCAGATTCTACACCAATTTATGAACTATATGTTTTTTATGTTGCAAGTATAAAAGAAGCCAGCATAAATTATTATTGAATTGCACGACATGTTCCATCTTCCGGATATGGTTTTACAATATATTGTAGTTATGGCCTATCTTATTTTAGTTACGTTCCATATTTAAATGGCAACAATTATTCCAATGGAATTATTACAGTATTTATAATTAGTTAATATAAATTTTCTGTAAACCTAATATCTAAGATGTCTTTGAATATTTTTTCTAAATTTATATGAAAAAATATTCGAAGACATTTTATTTTTTCGCTGACAGAGATTCAAATCCTAAACAAAAACAATTAAATTTGGAGACCTTAAATCACCAAATTAATTATGAATTCAAAAAGAAATTCGTTCTATTTACCAGCCTTATTAATGATGCTGTTTTTTGCATCATTTTCTTATTCTCAGACTTCAAGTACTGCACCTAAAGCTGAAAACAAGTCCAAGTTATTTGAAGAAACCACAACCGACAGTGATTATTTGATGGCGATAGAAAAAGCCGGAGATGTTTTAGAATCGGCTGCAAATGATGCCGAGTTTGAAGGAAGTACTTTCCACTTGTTTGGAGACATTAAAAGAACCGAAAGCAAACTTGATTTAATATTAGCAAGTTTAAAAGGAGCTAATCCAAATGTGCGAAATCAGCAGATGTATCGTATTGTTCTAAAAGAAATCGAACAAGAATTAAACGATCAAAATAATGCAATAAACATTCGTAATCAAAATCTTGAAAAAATTAAAACCAGGATTATTGATCTTCGTAAAGACAAAATTTTATTTACTCTCATAAAAGATACTATTCGCAGAAAACAATTCAAAACTGAATTAGCGAACCTTAAAAAAAGGTATCTTAGAACTGACAGTCTGATGACTAAAAATCAGGAGACTTTAAACCATAAAAAAAGACTGACTGTAGAGCATAAAATTGATGTTTCTAACGCTCTTGCAACTGTAGAAACTAAACTCGAGAAATCAGGAATAAGTATTCTAAATAAAGAATATCCTTCGTTATGGAGCACTGATACCACAGCAAAAAAAGTGGTATCACATAACATTAAAGCAAAAATTATAATTGAAGAAAATGTGGCCGCTTATTATTTAAGTTATAAAGCGGGAGCATTAATTACTTTGTGTTTCTTTATGGGACTTTTGGCTTGGTATATTTCACGCAATTTGAAATATTTAAAATCAAATGGACACGACGAAAATCTTACTCTTTTTAATTTTAAATATTTAAACAGAGGCGTAATTCTGCCAATAGTTGTCATTACCCTAAACATTGCTGTAGTAACAAATTTGTATGCACCTGCCCTGTTTTTAGAATTACTTCAGCTTGGCTTATTAGGTGTTCTGACTATCTTGTTTAAAAATGACTGGTCTGGAAAATCAATGCGAAACTGGTTATTGCTTTTCGGATTATTTTTTGCACTTTGTTTTCTGGATCTTTTTATAGAAGTAGGCTTATTTCAGCGTTGTTCATTCATTATCATTAATATTTTAGGAATTCGATATGGATTGGTTCAGATTAAAAGTTTAAAAGATCAGTTATACATTAAAGGATTCTTTAAATGGGCCAGCATCATTTTTATCGGATTAAATGTTTTATCGATACTTTACAATCTTTTTGGAAGGGTTTCTCTTTCAAACATGCTGAGTTTAACTGCCTTTATTTCTCTTACTCAGATTGTTGCATTGAGTGTCCTTTTAAAAATAATTCTGGAAATAATTCTTTTACAGATTTATACAACCCGAGTAAAACGAGGTATTGAAAAGATTTTTGATTATGAGAATTTATCTGACACACTCAAAAAACCATTCATAATCGTAATCAGCTATATGTGGCTGGTCGTAATTGCTTCTAATTTAAATATTTGGGAATCGTTACGTTCTTCTCTTGGCACTTTATTGAGTCGCCCTAACACTATCGGAAGCATCACTTTTACTTTAGGAAATATTGTTTTATTCTTTATAATTGTCTGGGCCGCACATTTATTGCAAAACTATGTTGCATATTTTTTTGGAGAAATTGAAGACGAAAACGAAGAAAACATCAATAAAAGACAGCATTCTAAATTACTTATTACAAGACTTGTTGTTTTGATTGTGGGTTATCTTTTAGCTGTTGCTGCATCGGGAATGCCGTTAGATAAATTGAGTATTCTTCTGGGAGCGTTGGGTGTTGGTGTTGGACTTGGGCTTCAAAATGTCGTAAACAACTTTGTATCGGGAATTATTTTGATTTTTGATAAACCAATTCAAATTGGTGATGTTATTGATATAAGTTCTGAATCTGGAAGAGTAAAATCGATGGGATTAAGAACAACCAAAATCAATGCTCCAAATGGTGCCGAAATCATCATCCCGAATGGTAATTTATTATCTCAAAACATTACCAACTGGACGTATACAGATAATTTTAAACTGGTAGATATTTCTATTGAAATCAGCGGAGATGCAACTCCAGAAGATATAAATGCAACAATTTCAGCATCACTTGAAAGTCTTCCTTTGGTAAATAACACTAAACCATCTCAGATTTATTACAATTCAATTTCTGATGGAAAATTTAAAATACAAATCAAATTTTGGTGCAGTATCTATAGAACCGAAGAAACTATCAGTACAGCGAAACAAGTTTTATTTAGCAATTTTAAAGCGAAAGGATTAACTTTCAATACTTAATATTGTTTTGTTGAAATAAAAAAATGGTTTGAACTTAAGAAGCTCAAACCATTTTTTATTGTATAAAAAGTTATTTATCCTTCAACAATTTCTCTAAATAAGATTTTTTCTCTTTCTCAGATTCTAACAAACGCTCATAGAGTTTTTTGTTTTCCTCAAAAGCTTCTACCAATTTATCAAGTGGATTAAAAGTACAATGGTTTCCGAAATTTACTTGGCTATTCTTTGTATCAGTAAAACTATTAAAATAATTAATCGCAGCTTCGTCTGAAAAATTTTTAATTGCTTCGACAGTTACACCCAAAGCTTTTGCTACTTCAACCAACTTTTCTTCATCGATAGTTTCACTATTCTCTATAATAGAAACAGCTTGTTGATTTGTTCCGAGAGCCTGAGCCAATGCTTCCTGCTTCATATCTCTTAATTCACGAATACGGCTTATTTTTCGCCCTATGTGGTTTTGTTTTGTTAATGTGCTCATAATTCAAAGGTAATAATTAGCAATACAAAATAAAGCAATCTGTAAAAAACATCTTATCTCTTGTAAGATACAAATTAGAATAATTTAAATGCTCTATTTCATCTCAAACAAAAATACAATTTTTCGGACAAGTTACTATCAAAAGATAAAATTAAGAAATTGACAAATGAGAGCTTTTTGATTTAATCCTGCTTTATAAAAACCAATTCTTCATTATAATTCGCAATACTTACCAAAGCATTATAAATATATTTTGAAACCAAAGCGCCACCTTCAAAATTAATTAATTCAATATCATCTTCGGGTGTATGATATTGCGGATGTCCGCCTGTGTGAAATCCTATGGCAGAAATCGAAGCTTTGTAAAAAGAAACGTGATCAGAACCGCCAACATCACCTGCAAAAACAACTGGATTTAGTCCGCTGTTTTCTCCTAATTTTTTCATGAGTTCTACTCCATTTGGAAAAGTTCCTGCACCGCCCATATAGATTTGTTTCTCAGCATTTAATCTTCCTACCATATCCATATTGAGCATTACTTTTACGGCTTCTTTTTTGACAGGTAAGTGATTTACAAAATATTTTGAACCTAATAAACCTTCTTCTTCTCCGCTGAAAGAAATAAAAATAATACTCCTTTTAGGTTTAATTTTTAATTTAGAAACTTCTTCTAAAATACACAACAAAGCCGAAACTCCAGATGCATTATCATCTGCACCGTTATGAATGGCTATGGTATCTTTTTTCTTGCTTCCAGATCCTTTTCCGCCCCAGCCCCAATGATCGTAATGTGCACCTATAACAATAAATTCATTTTTGAGTTTTTCATCAGAACCTTCAATAAATCCAAAAACATTTTGTGTCGAAACGCTGTCGGATTTCATTTTATTAATTCCTTCTTTTACAAACACTTTAAAAGGCTGATCATAAGTATCATTGAACTTTTTCAAACCATATTTTTTAAAGTACTTTTTGATGTAAGCTGCTGCATCGTTATTTCCTTTCGTTCCTACGAAACGGCCTTCCAATTTATCTGAAGAAAGATATTTATCGTGTTTATAAAATGTCTGCGCCAAATTATTTTTTTGCGCATTGATAGTAAGGCCAAAAAGTAACAAACCATAAGCAAAGTTTATCTTTATAAAAAATTTCATAATTATAGTTGTCTAAAATTGGCACACGGATGAAACGGATTTGCTTCGCAAAGCACAAATGCCCGCAGATTTTTTATAAAAAATATAAATAAATCTGTATTTATCAGCTTTTTTGGCGAAGCAAATCCGTTAAATCCGTGTGCCATAAAAATTTATTTTAGTTCAAAAATCTTATCCATTAAAATCCATTTTTCTCCAGATTTGGCTTGGGGAAGTGCTTTTTGGAATTTCCACATTAAAGTTTCCCATTCCTGCACTTTTGGATTTTCTGCATCTAGTTTTGCTTTTTCTGCGAATGAGAAATTATCATCGGTTTCCATAATCATAAACAATCGATCGCCGACATTATAAATCTCCAAATTGATAATTCCAGAATCTTTAATGCTTTTCTGAATTTCAGGCCAGACATTTTTATGGTAATCGATATATTCTGCAATTAAATCTGGGTGGTTATTTAAATCTAAGGCAAGACAGTATTTTTGCATAATTTCTGTTTTTATTTTAAATCAAATGCGGTGTGTTTTATAAACTTTCGATTATAAGTGTACAATATATGAACTTTTTTATCTGAAGTCTGGATAATAGCCGGATAACTAAATTCGCCTTCTTTTTGATTTTCCAGATCAAATAATTTCTTCCAGTTTACACCATCTTTAGAATATTCTACATCCAGAACATTTCTTCCGTTAAACCAGTCTTTTCCCATTTTTAGAGGATTGTTTACTAATAAAAATGATTTATCAGATAAGGTCACAGCATCGACTCCAGAATTAGAATTTACAACATTTATGCTGTCTGTTTTCTGCCAGGTTTTTCCGTTGTCTTCAGACCAGCTCGAAATTAATTTATTATGTCGGCTTCGGGATAAAATCTGAATTTCTTTATCAGAATGAACTAAAAAAGTGGGCTGAATGATATCAAAATTTTTCTTGTCGTTGATATCCGCAATTGTCCAGCTGTCTGTTCCTTCTGTATAGGTTTCTATAAAAACTCTCCATTTATTATCGTCAACACTTTCAGTACTGCTTCCGCATAAAATAACGCCTGGAGTTGTTTCGATGGGTTTGTTTCGAATTGGCCCTAAAATACCTTTTGGAAGATATTTTGAATTACTCCACGTTTTTCCTTCATCTTTAGAAACAATCATAGCGCCAAACCATTCTCTTGGATTTTTTCCCACTTTGTAAAACAAATACAAATTCTGGCTTTTGCTTTTAAATAAAACCGGATTCCAGCAAGGCAGTGTGTCTCCGTCTTTAATTAAAGGCTTGATGAGTTCTTTAGGAACTGACCATTTTTGTTCTTTATAAGATGAAATATAAATGCCGACGTCTTTTGCTCCTTCGTATTTCCCGCCAAACCAGGCTGCCAATAGAGTATTGTTTTCTAACTCTACTAATGTTGAGGCGTGGCTGGCTGCTGTAACAGGTTTCTCTGCAATATAATTTTGAGTGATATTAATTGCTTTCGGTCCATTTTTAGTTGAGGTACAAGAAACTAAAATCGAAATCAATAAAAATGCTGAATAATATTTTTTTAAATTCATAATCTAACTTTTATATAAAACAAAAGGAGAGTTTCCTCTCCTTTTGAATTTTTAAGTAAAGAGTGTGTGTCTCATTACTCAACCAAATTAATTATTTAGTGTCCCACCAAAGTTTTGTTCCTCCGGTATCAGGGCCACCTAGTTTTGTAACACCATCCTGAACAGCTTCTTTGTTTGAAGAATATTCGTTTGTTGTATAAATAATTCTTTTCATTAAAGATTTACCAACACCAACATCTGGATTATCTGTGTTTAATACTGGATAGATAACTTTAGCATCGCTTCTTCTTAAATCTGCCCAAGCTTCCCAAGATTCAGGGAAAATAGCTAAGTATTTTTGAACTGCAATCTGTGTACGCTGATCAGCAGCAGATGCAGACCACGCTACAGGCAATTTAACAGGGATATCTTGTAAATCTAAAGTTGGATAAAGTGTTAAAATATTAGGTAATGTTGGTAATGTAGAACCATTGATGTAAGCATTAACTGCAGCTGCATCAGTAATTCCCCATTGAGCTAGAGATAATCTAATACCTGTTTCGTACAATGTTTTGGCATCACCGCCCATGTTCCATCCATTTAAAGCTCCTTCTGCTCTGGTTAAATAGTTTTCAGAAGCCATAAAGATTTCAATGTTTTTTGTTTCACTAAGGTTATTAGCTGCACCATTTCCTAAAACATCATTATTAAAGGCTGAGAATTTAGTAGTTCCAAATTGATCTTCTAAACCTCCAACCGGATTACCTCTATACACTTTAGTTGCAGCGGCAGCATCAAGCGGTGCAAACCATTTTGCTAAACGCGGATCGTTATATCCAACTAAGATACTTTCCATAGAAGCTGTCATTACATAACCCCAGCTGTTTACAATCATGTTTAAATTGTTTGGAGTAATGTTACTTGCTTTAAAGAATGCACTTTGATCATTTGTCTGCATAACTCCTGCAGCAACCGCAGCTTCTGCCTGAGTTTTAGCTTTTGCAGGCTCTTTATCAGAAATTCTCATTGCTAAACGAAGTCTCATACTGTTTCCAAAAACTCTCCATTTGTCTACATTTCCTGCATAAACTCTGTCGTTTGGAGAAAGAGATGCAACTGTAGCTGTAGAAGAAGTAGACAATACTGCGTTTGCTTCATCTAACAATTTAAAGAAATCTTCGTAAATAAACTCTACACTATCGTAAGGTACTTTTTCTTTTCCGTTACCTGCTTCAGTGTAAGGAATTGGTCCATAAGCGTCAACCATTTGGTTATACATAAAAACCTTCCAGATTTTAAGTACTGCCAATGCTTCTGCATTTCCTTCAGATGCTTTAACAGCATTTGTTAATGCCGGAACAGCAACAGTGTAAAATCTTGTCCATCCTCTGCCTTCATATCCATTAACGAAAGCATTTCTTTCAGTACCATATCCACAGTTTAAATAGTGGATAAAAGTTGAAGACAAAATACCGGTTGCAATACCCCACGTACCTTGGTCATCTACTCCTGGAGACGAATACGATCCGTTGTGAATACCTGCATACAAAGCAGAAGCAAATGCTGGTCCAGCTAATGTAGCATCAAGCTGATCTTCTGTCAACGAATTAGGATCTTTGTTTATTTCATCAAAGTCTTTTGTACAGCTTGACAAAATAGAAACTGCCATCAATGCAACTCCTAATGTTTTTATTTTAAAACTATATTTCATGTTGTCTCTTTTTTTAATTAAAATCCAAATTTCACATTAACTCCATAATCTCTCGTTGAAGGAATGTTGAAAGATTCTATACCTTGCAAGTTTCCAGTTCCTGCACCTGCTTCTGGATCAAAATATTTAGCTTTATTTACGAAGAAGAATAAGTTTCTGCCTACTAAAGAAAAATCAATACTTGAGAATCCTGAATCACCTAATAAACGTTTTGGTAATGAATAACCAAAAACAAGTTCTCTTAATCTGATGTTTGTTGCATCATAAATAAATGGCTCTGCAACAGGAGTTCTTTGTCCGATAGCTGTCCAGTATTGCTCAGCTGTAATACTTGTAGTATTTGGAGTATATGTACCGTTTCCTGCAGCAACAACACCATCAACAACAATTCCGCCTTGTCTTCCTGCAAGTGTAATATCACTTACCCCTAAACCAGCTTGTCTTGCCTGAGTATATGAAATAACTTCTCCACCAATTCTAAAATCAACAAGGAAACTTAAAGAGAAATCTTTGTATTTAAAGTTATTTTTCAAACCTCCAGTCCAGTCTGGATTAAAGTTACCAGCACGAACATCAAAACCATTTGTTGCTAATGGAATACCGGCACTGTTTACAATAATATTTCCGTTTGGATCTCTTTGGAAACCTTTAATGTATAAATCACCGTATTCACCTCCTACAACAACTTTACTTCTAACTAAACGACCTTCACCAAGTACTAACTCATCTCTTCCTTCATAAATCGATTTTACTTTTGATTTATAAGAAGCGTAGTTTGCTGTAATATCCCAAGTAAAGTTTTCTGTTTGAACCGGAGTTGCTGTAAGTGTTACCTCAATACCTTTATTTTCAATATCTCCACCATTTACGATAGCTCTAGAAAAAGAAGAAGATTCTGGAGTATTGATGTAAAAAATCTGGTTATTAGTTAATGTATTGAAATATGTAAAATCTAAACCTAAACGGTTATTGAAAAATCTAACATCTGCACCAAACTCTGTAGAAGACGAAATCTCAGGTTTTAAGTTTGGATTAGCTTGTGTGCTTTGTCCGTATAACATACCGCCATTTCCTCCAATGTATGAGAATCTTTGCTGTGTTTGATAAGGATCTGTATCGTTACCTACTTGTGCATAAGAAGCTCTAACTTTTGCAAAGCTTATTACCTCTGGTAATTTAGCCATATCTGAAATAACTGCAGACAAACCGAAAGATGGGTAGAAATAATCATTTGGTAAAGTAGAAGACCAGTCATTTCTTGCTGTTACGTCTAAGAATAAATAGTTTCTAAAACCAATCTGTCCAAATCCATAAACTGAATTGATTCTTTTTTCTGAAGCAGTTGAAGTAGATTGAATTGTTTGCACATTAGATAATGCAAAGAAGTTTCTTTTACTTAAAACACCACCAGAATTTAAAGCTGAGCTGTTTTGTTGTAATGAGTTTGCTCCAGCATTAAGCCCAATAGAAAAATCTCCAAATTTTTGATTGTAAGAAAGTAAAGCATCAACGTTTAACTCGCTAACAGTTTCGTAAGATTCGCTGTATGAACCCATGTTGCTGTTAAATGCATTTGTAGCATATCTGTTTCTTACGTTTTTGTTCGTCATTTGATCTAAACCAGCTCTACCTTGTAAACTTAAAGTTTTTGTAAACTCATATTTAAGAGACGCTAAACCAATAAATCTGTTTCTTTTGTCTGTACGAGCATCATCTCTTAAAGCAGACCAGAATGGGTTTCCGCCAGGAGCTCCCGTTTCGTCAAGGAAATAGTTTACTTGTCTTTGTCCTGCAGCATCAATATATTCGAAGTTTTTGTAATCGTTATAAGCAATACTACGAGGTAATAAATAAGCCGATGTACCAATAGATTCTTCTCCTGTTCTTAATAAATTATCAATATCCTGAACGATGTAGTTTGTTTTTACATCTAATGATAATTTATCAGATATTTTACTAGTCAATCTTAAGTTAAGATTGTGTCTGTCCATTGCATTTCCTCCCACAATACCTTCAGCACGTGTGTTAGTGTAAGAGAAATATCCTTGTGCTTTTTCGTTACCAGCTGTTACAGTTAATGTGTTAGCTAAGTTGTAACCTGTTTTGTAAAAGTCGATCACGTTGTTTGGCTGTGGAGAATAGCTTTGTGTCGCCGGCCCTGTATAGTTTGGGTTACGAACCAACTGCCATGCAGAAACCTGACGTCCGTCTAACGGTGCTCCCCAGCTTGAACTTGAGTTAGAAACATAATTTCCATTTGTTCCTTGTCCGTATTCATTTTGTAAGTTCATCAAATTATAAGCAGAAGAAGCCATAAAATTAGATGATAACGAAACTGAAGTTTTTCCTGCTTTACCAGATTTAGTTGTAATTACGATTACACCATTTGATGCTCTAGAACCGTAAAGAGCAGCTGCAGAAGGTCCTTTTAAAACTGTCATCGAAGCAATATCCTCAGGGTTAATGTTCGAAATACCATCTGGCTGTGTTGTACCTCCTGTATCAATATCAGGATTTGTTGTAGTTGTACCATTACTAATTGGCACACCATCTACTACATATAATGGCTGGTTATTACCATTAAGAGATCTGTTACCTCTTAATGTAATTCTTGAAGAAGAACCAACACCATTTGATGTTGTAGAGAAGTTAAGACCCGCAACTTTACCCGATAGTGAGTTGGCAACGTTTAATGATCTTGCTTCTGAAAGCTCTCCTACTGCAACGTTTTGAGCTGAATACGTAATTGCTTTTTTCTCTCTTTTAATACCAAGAGCCGTTACAACTACCTCTCCTAATTGTTGTGTTGCTGCTCCCAAAGCCGCATTAATTGTAGTTTGAGTTCCTACGGCTACTTCTTTTGAAGCTGAACCAACATAAGAGAAAACCAAAACTGCTGATTGATTTGGAACTGTAATCGTATACTTCCCATCAAAATCTGATGAGGTACTTGTTTTTGTTCCTTTAACAACAACATTCGCTCCAGGGATCGGAATTCCACTTTGAGCATCTGTTATCGTTCCTTTTACTGTAGTTTGTGCCTGCATACTTTGGAATCCAAATAAGCAAATCACTAACAGTAATTTTAGTACGTCCTTGATCATATTTAGTTGTTTTTTGAGTTAATAACATGTTAAACTTAAGAATACATTTTGTTAACAAAATATAATTTCGACAAATGACAAGTTTGAAAAGGTGTTCGTCATACATTTATCTTTTTAGGGTACGAAAACGTTTTAAATTGTAGTCCTAATCCTCTATATTTCCTGACCTTACATCGAATTAATCTAAGTGATTTATCGTTTTTTTAACAGCATTCTTTTTTAATTATCTTAATCGTTAAACATATTATCCTTTTTAACTCTTTTTAGTTCAAAACCGTAAATTTCGTTTTAAGCAAATCTGTCGAGTTTCCACCCACCATAACTTCAAAATCTCCAGGCTCTACAACGCGCTTCATTTCTCTGTTCCAAAGAGATAGCTCATCTGAAGTAAGTGTAAATTCAACATTTTTAATTTCTCCTTTTTTGATATTTAATCTTTTGAAACCTTTTAATGTCTTTTCGGGTGTTGTTACAGAACTATATACATCATTAATATACAATTGAACAACCTCGTCTCCGTCTCTGTCTCCAACGTTTTTAACATCTACAGAAACTTTTACTTCTCCGTTTGGTTTAATTTCAGCAGTATTTAGTTTTAAATTAGAATATTCAAACTTCGTATAACTTAATCCGTAACCGAATGAATATAAAGGATGTTCACTCTCTGCAACGTATTTATGAATAGCAGATGGTTTTTGGTTATAATATATAGGTAACTGCCCAACTGATTTTGGAACTGTAATTGGCAGTCTTCCACCCGGATTGTAATCTCCAAATAAAACATCAGCAACTGCTCTACCTCCTAATTCTCCAGGAAACCATCCTTCCAACACCGCTGGAATATTTTCAGAAATCCAGTTTGTAGAAAGCGGACGGCCATTTAATAATACACAAACTACTGGAGTTCCTGTTTTTTGAATTTCTTCAATTAATTGCTGCTGGATTCCAAATAAGTCTAAAGAAGCAACATCTCTGTTTTCTTCTACCAATTCGTTAGATTCTCCTAAAACCACAATCGCAACATCAGCTTTTTTAGCAGCTTCGATTGCCGGCTGTAAGTTTACTTTTTCTAAATTCCAGCGGAAATGCGCTCTGGCTCCCCAGCCTCCTTCCCACATTTCAATGCGGACTTTGTATTTTTTACCTTTTTCGATGTTTTTTGGAGTCGTAACCATACTTGTCGCTCCTTTTGTCCAGTTGTCAATAACCAATTGATCGTCGATATACATTCTGATTCCGTCATCAGAACTTAAACCTAACCAGCCGTCAAGAGCCTGATCTGATTTTAAGAATCCTGTCCATCTGATAGAAAAATCATCCACATTTACGCCATCTCCGGGAGCCCAAGGCCAGTCAAACTCTAACTGACTGTCGATACGAGTCAATGCGGGAGTTCCTTCAAGATTTCTGTTATTGAAATATTCTCCTTTTAATCCGTTTTGAGATTCATCTGGAGTAAATAAATATTTAGATGGAATAATCTGTCCTTTTACAATTAATGGAACTCCTTCTTCATAAACTACATTGGCAGTTTTTCCAACTAATTGCTGTAAACCTTCATAAACTGTCATACCAACACTGTTTTTAGGAGCATAACCTCCCAATCTTGAAGCATTTGCATTTGGTCCGATAACGGCAATATTTTTTAAACTTTTGCTTAAAGGCAGAATGTTGTTCTCATTTTTCAATAAAACCATTGATTTCTGCGCCGCTTCAAGAGCAACCTGCTGATTTTCCGGAGTATGAAAACGATCTTTAATCAGATTTTTTTCTGTGTATGGATTTTCAAATAATCCTAATAAGAATTTCAAACGTAAAACTCCTCCCGCAGCACGGTCGATGTTTTCCATTGTCAGTTTCTTTTCATTTACTAATTCAATGATTGTATTCTGCCAAAATTCATTACTAAAATCATAAAACTGCATATCAACACCAGCTGAAACTGCTTCTCTAATACTCTCTTTTGGAGAATCAGCAACTTTATGAGTTGTCTGAATGTATTTAATAGCACCTAAGTCTGAAACTACAAGACCTTTAAAACCCCATTCGTTTCTCAAAACATCAGTCAATAACCAATTGTTTGCTGCACAAGGAATCCCGTCTAACTCAGAATAAGCACACATTGTTCCTAACGCACCGCCTTTTCTAAATGCTTTTTCAAAAGATGGCAAATGGTCTTCTCTTGCAGAACGTTCTCCAACCAAAATTGGCGAAGAATTTCCTCCTGCCTGCGGAATACCGTGAACCGCAAAGTGTTTTGGTTCTGCAATAATCGAACGATCTGATTTTAAATCGTCTCCCTGTATTCCTTTTATAAAAGCCAAACCAATTTCGCTGTTTAAGTATGCATCTTCACCAAAAGTTTCAGCAACTCTCCCCCAACGTGGTTCGCGCCCTAAATCTAGGTTTGGTCCAAAACCAAAATGAACTCCATGCGCTCTGGCTTCCATACCAATTACTTTACCCACTTTGTCCATCACAGCAACATCCCAGGTTGCGCCAAGTCCAATATTCATTGGGAAAGCCGTACTTCCTTCATCTAGATAACCGTGAAGCATTTCACACATAATCAGTGCAGGAATTCCCCAGCGGTTTCCTTTTATTACGTTTGTTTGCAGATCATTAATCATTTTAGCCGAACGCGGATAAAGATCATGGATGGCTCCAATTCCTAATTTTCCAATTTTTTCTGCCGATTTAGATTTAGCGAAATCTTCTTTGTCTTTAAAAAAGTCTCCTCTGTACATATCCATCTGGCGTGCTTTTTCTTCAAGCGACATACGACTTAACAAGTCTTTTACCCTATCTTCTACCGGTAATTTTGGATCTTGATACGGGTATTTTTTCTGCGCATAGGTTTGGTTAAAAAAACCTACAGCCATTACAAAAATAATGGCTGTTTTTTTGATTTTTAGTTGTAACATAATTGTGTTGTTTTAATTTTGAATCACTTTAAGCTTTGTTCCATTCACAAAATCATCGTGCGAAATAAAAAAGCTGTTATGTGTTTTTCCGTTTAGTTCAATCGAATTGATTTTCCCACCATTATTTTCTTGTCTTTCAATTACGATGCTTTCTTTTTTATAATATCTTGGATCTAATTTGATCGTCACTCTATGAAACATTGGGGTTGTAATGGTATAAATTGGATCTCCCGGAGATATTGGATAAATTCCCATCATCGAATACACCAACCAGGCCGACATTGTTCCTGTATCGTCATTTCCTGGTAATCCTTTTGGTTCATTTTTGAAATATTCGCGAACCAATCTTTTTACATTTTCCTGTGCTTTGTATTCTTCTCCTTTTACATAATTGAATAAATACGGATTGGCAATGTCTGGTTCGTTTGCCATATCAAATTGTTTGGTGTCGAAAATTTTCTGCAATTGTGCCGAAAAAGCCTGATCACCTCCCATTAATTTCTTTAATCCGTTAATATCGTGAGGAACCATAAATGCATACTGCCAGGCATTTCCTTCGATAAAACCAACATTTTCTTCAAAATTGGCTCCAGATGCAGGATCAAATGGCTCGTACCATTTTCCGTCAGGAGTTCTTGGTCGAAGCAGATTTAAGTTTTTATCGAATAATTTTCTGTAGGATAATGAACGTTCTTTAAAACGTTTTACATTGTCTTTGTCACCGAATTCGTTGGCCATAAGCGAAATAGAATAATCTGAAATATTGTATTCCTGAGTAGTAGAAACCGGGCCTTTATTATCGGTTGTCAAATATCCTTTTTTGATATAATCTTTCAATCCCGGACGAAGCGGATTATTTTCAACCTGATCTGCTCCTTTCAGCATCGCGTAATACGCTTTCTGAACATCAAAATCATGAATTCCTTTTAAATACGTATCTGTAATTACAATACTTGCAGGATCTCCCACCATAGTAAAAGTTTCTGTTGAGTTCAATTCCCATTTGGGTAACCAGCCGTTTTCATCAAACATAGTCAACATACTTTTTACCATATCAGATTGCTGTTTTGGATAAACCAAAGACATCAATGGATGTACATTTCGGTACGTATCCCATAAAGAAAATACGGTATAACGGGTGTCATCGGTTTTAGCAATTCTACTTCTTTTGATTACGGGATATTGTCCGTTAATATCATTTAAAGTATTTGGGTGAATTAAAGTGTGATACAAAGCTGTGTAGAAAATTGTATTGTCATCTTTTGAACCACCTTCAACCAAAATTTTAGACAATTCTTCATTCCATTCGTTGTAGGTTTCTTTATAAATTGCATCAAAAGATCTGTTACCAACTTCTTTTGCTAAGTTTTCACGGGCATTTTCGATACTTACGTACGAAATTCCAATCTTCACTTCAACCGTTTCTTGTTTATCGAATTTATAGGTAAAATAACTTCCAATACTATCCCCCACAACGGTTTTGATTGTATTTTCCATTATTCTCGTTTTTCCGTTGTAACCCATCCACTGCGCTTCAACGCCGTTGTATTTTGCAGGTTTTTTCCAAACTCCAAATTTATCTGCAGGTTTAGAAAATTGAGCCACAAAATAAACTGGGTAAGCATCTTCTGGACTATTGTAACAAAATGAACCAACTGAACGCATTCCTTCAATTTCTGTCGAAGAAACGACTTTTACCATTGCTCCTTCTTCGTTTGTTAATCCTAAACCAAGATTTAATAAAATATTAGACTGCCCTTTCGGGAAAGTGAATCTGCTAATCCCAACTCGTTTTGAAGCTGTAAATTCACCTTTAACGTTGTATTTGTCAATGTTTACGCTGTAATACGCAGCTTTTGCAACTTCATTAGAATAAGTAGAACCGTATTTTAAATGATCGATTTCTACATTTCCAGTTGTCGGCATCAATAAAATAACACCCAAATCTGGACAGCCAACTCCGCTTAAATTCACTTGACTAAATCCTGTCAAAAAGGTATTTTCATTTACATACGGATTTGAAAGCCATTGACTATCTTTTTCCATTGGAGTATTTTTTACTCCAGCCACATTAAAAGGACTGATACTTGCCATACCGCGCGGAGCGATTGGGCCTGGAAAAGCCGCACCATAATTGGAAGTTCCAATTATTGGATTAACAAAATCGGCAGGTTGCTGCGCAAAAATCATGATGCTAAAAAACAGCATGTATAAAATACATGCTGTTTTAAATTTGTTTGTATTTAAAACCATAGGTTTCATTTTTATCTGTTGATCGCTTCTATTTTTAAAGTCCACGCTTCTTTTGCAGGAAGATTATTTCTTAAGCTTTCTGGAATAATTACTTTAAATCCGTTTCCTTCTTTTGTCCATTTTAAAGAAGTTTTAGAACCTAACATCGTAATTTTTGTTCCTTTTTTCGGGCTGATCGATTTTACAGTAACTTCTGCAGGAATTTTATTTTCTCCTTCTTTAGCTAAATAAAATGCAAATACATTTCCTGTTTTATTTTGTGTAAAGCAAATATTTTCTTCTTTATAAGGTTCGATTGGTTTTGTGTTGTAAATCGCTGTGCTGTTTACTTTCATCCAGTCACCATAAGCCTGTAATAAATCGTAAGCTCCTTTATCCCATTCTCCTTCCGGACTTGGCGCAATGTTTAATAACAAGTTTCCGCCTTTTGCTACAATATCAACCAACATGTGAATACCTTGTCTTCCTGTCATGTATTCAGCTCCTGGAGAATATGACCATCCACCGCCGGCTGGAATACAAGATTCCCAAGGATAAGGCAATGTTTTTGCAGGAACACGTCCTTCTGGAGTTAAATAGTTTTGGTTTTTACCGTGAACCGCTCTATCCACCACGATTAAACCTGGTTGTTTTTGACGCGCTTTTACAACTAATTCGTCCATTTTAGGATCCTGATCTACAACTCTGTGTTTGATGAAACCGTTTTTAGATTCGTTTTCAGTAAATTTCTCGTCGTAGTTTTCTTTGATGTTAACCTGGTCTCTTTTTCTAACCCATCCTCCATCTAACCATAAAATATCAACTTTACCGTAGTTTGTTAAGATCTCTAAGATTTGGTTGTGAGTGAAATCAACATATTTCTGCCATTTTTCTGGATATAATGACGGATCGTAGTTTACGTTTCTGTCGAAAGGAGGAAAGTATGGATCCCAGTAGTTTTCATTATGCCAGTCTGGTTTAGAGAAATAAGCTCCTGTTGAAATACCTTCTCCTCTAAACGAGTTGAAAATTTCTTTTAAAACATCTGCTTTTGGGTTGGTATGAAAAGGAACATCTTTGCTCGTGATTTTGTAATCAGAATATTTAGTATCATACATATTAAATCCGTCATGGTGTTTTGTTGTAAAAACCATGTATTTCATTCCGGCATATTTAGCTGCTTTTGCCCATTTTTCCGGATTAAATTTTACAGGATTAAATGTTTTTCTTAATCCTTCGTAATCTTTAATATAATCATTATAATTAGACGGATTGCTTCCTTTTTTACGTTCACACCATCCGTAATCTTCTGGACAGATAGACCAAGATTCTACAATTCCCCATTGGCTGTAAGTTCCCCAGTGCATTAACAGACCAAATTTTTTGCCCTGCCACTCGTCTAAGTTTTTCAACACTGCCGGATCTGTTTCCGGTACATATCGCTCATCTTCATAAATGGCCTGCGAAAACATTTGAACGGAAAATAATAATGCGATTATAAATATCCCTCTTTTCATTTTTATTCTATTTTAGGTTTTGTTTTTGTTTTTTTTAATTGTAAAATCAACATTTAACATGTTGAGACAAAGCGTCCTTGCCTTACTCAATTTTGTTAAAATTCATCTCTTAGATTTCTAAATTTTTATTTAACACATAGAGACATAGTTTTCATAGTTTTAAAAAGGCATTTCACTTGCATTAACACACATAGAAATATGTGTTAGAAACTAGTTTTTTTTTATACCTTTTTTATTCATTCAAGAAATAAATCTATGTTTCTATATGTTAGAAAATTAGTTTACTAGAATTTCATCTACGAATAACCAAGAGCTTTCTCCTTTAGGACTTTTCTTTAAGTTGCCTGCAATCACTTTAACAAAGCGTGCGTTTTGTTTCTGAAAATTGATTTTAAAATCTTTCAGTTCAGGAACAGCATTTACTGCATACGGACGTGTTATTTTTCCAACTTGCTTGTATTTAATTCCGTCATTAGAAACCAGTACTTTTACTTCGATTGGAAAATTAACTCCAGCGCCCTGACTTTCTAAAGTTCCTACGATTACCTGCTCGATACTTTCCTGTTTTTCGAAATCAATTACCAGCTCCATATCGTTTACAAGCCAAGCCTGCCATTGTCCGTCATGGAAATTTTTACTTCCTCTAATTGTATTAACCATCGTATTGGCATCTCCTTTGTAACTTTGATTAAAAGGCGTTAAGTACTTAACTTTGTGTGCAACAGCTTTATGGAAAATAATCGTGTCTGTGAATGTTTTTCCAACTGGTTTTTCATCCTGAAACAAAGAAGCTTTTAAAACAGTTGTTTCTTTAAACTCAATTGGACTTGTATATTTTACAGCGTGATGATCTATATTTTTATCTCCTAAAACATAACGGATATCCGGATTTGGAAATTCATTCTTTAATTCCACTTTCACTTGTTTGTTAGCTAAATCTGCAGTAGAAGAAGCGGTTACCAAATAAGCGCTTTTTGCATAATTTAATCCTTGATAATCATAACGCTTGAACATTGAGAATAATCTTGTTGTAAAATCATTCCAATTACGCTTTTCTTTCGGACTCCATAATGTTTCTGATAACGCGGCTAATCTTGGAAAAATCATATACTCAGAATCTTTTGGCCCAGAAATATGTTCTGCCCATAAATTTGCCTGTCCGCCTAAAACGTGTCCAGCTTCCTGAGGAGTCATAGTCGGCACTACAGGATCAAATTTGTAAACTTCATTTAACGGGTTATAAGCATCAAAAGCTAAAGGTTCTTCGTTTTGCGGACCTTGATAAAAGTTGAAATAACAAGGTGTTTCAGGAGTCATAATAACATCGTGTCCCTGATCTGCCGCTTCAATTCCGCCTTTTGTTCCTCTCCAGCTCATTACTGTTGCATCCGGAGCCAGACCTCCTTCTAAAATTTCATCCCAGCCAATTACTTTTTTGCCTTTAGAATTGATGTATTTTTCCATACGTTTTACAAAATAACTTTGTAATTCGTCTACACTTTTTAAGTGTTCATCTTTAATTCTTTTTTGGCAGTGCGGACATTTTGCCCAATTGGTTTTAGTCGCTTCATCTCCTCCAATATGAATATATTTTGAAGGGAAAATGGTAATTACTTCATCGATTACATTTTGTAAAAACTCAAACGTAGTTTCTTTTCCTGCACAATAAATATCTGTTAAAGGCCAAACTCCGCCAGAAGGAACTCCAATTTTCTGATCAAAACAAGCCAGTTCAGGATATGATGCAATGGCACTGCTTACGTGAGCAGGCATTTCGATTTCAGGAATTACTTCGATGCCTTTTGTTGCAGCATATTTTACAATTTCTCTTAATTCGTCCTGCGTAAAAAATCCCCCGTAAGTTCCTTTTTGATCTGCACTTACAGCAAGTCTGGCGTTCCAAGACAAGTTTTCCTGATCAACTCTCCAGGCTCCGACTTCTGTTAGTTTTGGATATTTTTTAATTTCGATTCTCCAGCCCTGATCGTCTACTAAATGCAAATGCAAAACATTCATTTTGTGCATTGCCAAACGATCAATTGTAGTCAGAATATAATTTTTATCGAAGAAATGACGTGATAAATCCAGCATTAAACCTCTCCATTTAAATCGAGGTTCATCATTTATCGTTAAACTTGGAATCTGCCATTTTGCAGATGTTACGGCATATTGGCTTTCGATTGCTTCAGGAAGTAATTGTCTGATGCTTTCCAGACCGTATAAAAAACCTGTATTTCCTTTAGCCGAAATAACAATACTATTTGGATTTACGTCTAAAATATAAGCTTCATTTTTTAAGTTTGGATCTGTTTTAAACTGAACAAAATTACTTGCCGGAGCTTTTGTTGTTGTTTCTGGTTTCCATCCTGCTGCAATGGCTAATTTAGAAGCCAAAGCATTCGCAGCGTCTTTTTGGAAATCATTTCCGGTAACAAACTTTGTATCTTTATTAAATTCAAAAACACCGGTTTTTATTAGAGTCTGAGTTGGTTTTGGAATGATACGAATGTCTTTCTCTGTGAAAACTTTCTGTGCATACGAAGAAGTTACAAGAGCAAGAAAACCGATTATCAAATAAGATTTTATAATTCTCATATTCTAAATTATTTTAATGATGGTGTTATTTTAAATTGATACTGATAATTTTTTCCTCTCAAAAGATATTTTTCCATTGGCCATGCCTGCCAGCTGTCTATTCCTCCTACTCCCATTTGTTTCGAATCGATTTTTAAACTTGTTAAATCTCTTTCTTTCAATTCGGCAGCGTGTCTTTGGTCTTTCTGCAGTCCGTCGTCTAAATCTTCGTTTAAGAAATGTAAAGCAGTTACGGCCAATAATTCGTCAGATGTTACGGTTAATTTTAATTTATCGCCTGATAATTCTAAGAAACGCACATCGGTTTTATTTCCGGTTTCCTGCGGACGGATGTATGGATAATACTGCTCTGAAACTGTTTGTGTATACAATCCCACTTTTGAACTGTAATTTCTGTCAATGTAATTTTCGTGAGGGCCTCTTCCGTAATAGGTCATATTGCTAAAATCTCTAGGAACAATTACTTCCATTCCAAATCTTGGCAAGATAGGCTGTTCTTTGTTTTTATCAATATTTAAAACTTCTTTTACCGCTAATTCTCCGTTTCCGTTAAATTCATAATTCAATTCTAAAGTCGAAGAAACCTGCGGTAAGCTGTAAGTTGCTTTTACTACAACTTTATTGTCTTTTGATGGCGTAAATGTCCAGTTTACCAATGTTGGATTTTCTGTTGCATCTTTCCATGCTTTTAAATTTACCTGAAAATTAGCGCCAAAATCATTATCATTTGGTGCTCTCCAGAAATTCGGGCGTAATTGGTATCCTTCTTTTATTATCGGCTGATTATTGAATGAATAACCGCTGATAAATCCGGTTTTCTTGTCGAAAGTAATTTCAGTTTTATCGCTTTTAAAAACGGTTGCATTTACTTTTTTCTCAACTGTAATTTTTCCATCTCCTTTTACACTAATATCATTTTTCCACGTTCCTTTGTAAGCCAGTTGTTCTGTTGCAATTTCGAATCCTTTTGGTAAAAATGGTTCTTCTTGTTTTAACTGATAACTAATGTTGATAAAAGCTTCCTGAAACTTTTTATCACCTAATTTAATTGGCAGTGTATAGGTTTTTGACTGCGTTGGATCAATCGCTAGATAATCGATAATTCCTGTTGCATCTTTAACTCCGTCTAAAAACAATTCCCAATGTAAAGTAACATTGCTCAAGTCTTTAAATGAAAATTCATTGTATACTTTTATAGTCGCAGTTTCCTGATTTTCCCAAGAAGTGTGAATATTTTGATGCACATTTTTTACTTCAAAAGCATGAGGATTTGGTTTTCTGTCTACTGTAAAAACTCCGTTGTTTACAAAGTTGTTATCGCTTTTTACGTCTTTAGGTCCAAAATCTCCTCCGTAAGCTAAAATTGTAGTTCCGTTATCCAGTTTTTTATAAACTGACTGATCGATCATGTCCCAAATGAAACCACCCTGAAAGTTTGGATATTTACGAATTACATCCCAGTAATCTTTAAAATTCCCCATTGAATTTCCCATTGCATGCGCATATTCGCACTGAATGTAAGGTCTTGACGGGTTTGGATTTGCCAGAATATATTCTTCCATTTTGTTTGGAGAACTGTACATTGGGTCGATAATATCAGAATCCCATTCGAATTTTAAATCTTTTCCGTCCCAAGCGCCCGCAGTTGCTCTTTCGTACTGAATTGGTCTTGATTTATCACGGTTTTTAATCCACAAATATCCTCTGTAAAAGTTGTAACCGTTTCCGGCTTCGTTACCCATACTCCAGATAATGATTGATGTGTGGTTTTTATCTCTTTCGATCATACGCTGCATACGCTCAATGTGCGCCAGTTCCCAGTCTGGTCTATTACCAAGCGTTTTGGTAATATCATAACCCATTCCGTGCGATTCTATATTGGCTTCATCAACCACATAAATTCCGTATTTATCGCATAATTCGTAGAAATATTCGTCATTTGGATAATGCGACATTCTCACGGCATTGATATTAAATTCTTTCATCAATTTAATATCCTGTTCCATTCTTTCTCTTGAAATTGTCTGTCCTGTAATTGGATCTACTTCATGACGGTTTACTCCTTTTATGTAAATCGCTTTTCCGTTTACTAAAAGCTGTCCGCCTTTAATTTCTACTTTTCTAAATCCAACGTTGTGATTGATAACTTCAATTATATTCCCTTTTTTATCTTTTAGAATAAAACGTACCTGATATAAATTCGGAATCTCTGCACTCCATTTCTTTGGATTTTCTACTTTAAAATCAAACGTTTGTTTTTCGTTTGAAGCTGTAATAACTTTTGAAGTAATAACTTTGTCTCCGTCTTTTAATTGAACGTCTAAAGTGTAACTGTCTTTTGTATTTAAATTTGAAAATTGAGTTGAGATTTTCAAACTTCCGTTTACGTAATTTTCATCTAAATCCGGAATAATTTCAAAGTCATTTAAATGCGCTTTGTTTCTGGCAACTAAATAAGAATCACGGGTAATACCGCTCATTCTCCACATGTCCTGACATTCTAAATACGAACCGTCATTCCATTTCATTACCTGAAGTGCAATTGTATTTTTTCCGGTTTTTACATATTTGTTTAATTTGAATTCAGATGGTAATTTTCCATCTTCTCCATAACCTACATAAATACCATTTACCCATACCGTTAAATTTGATTTAGCTGTACCAATATGAAGAAAAATATCTTTTCCTTCCCACGATTTGTCAATGTTGATTTCTCGTCTGTAAACTCCTGTAGGATTATATTTTGTTGGCACAAACGGCGGATTTGGCGCCATTAAATAATCAAAATCGTAAGTTGTATTTACATAAACCGGATATCCATATCCGTTTACATCCCAGCTTGCCGGAATTTTAAAATTATCCCAGCTTTTATCGTCAAAATTGGTTTTCTCAAAATCTTTTGGAAGCGCAGCCGGATTTTCAACATATTTAAATTTCCAGGCTCCGTTAATGTCTAAGTAATTTTTAGATTGTCTCCATTCGTTTTTAGCAGCTAATGTTTCATTTTCAAAAACATAATAGGCGGCGTGCATGGGCTCTCTATTATCTTCATTGATTTTCTCATTCTGCCAAAACGGAACTTTTTCCTGTGCGTTAACAGATAATGCTGTAGTAAGTAATAAGGTTAATATGGATACTGTTTTTTTCATTTTTGTTTTTGTTTTAACACATAGCCCTGTCCCGAAATTTCGGGATTGGGATAGATTGTGAGAGAAAAATCTATTTCTATGTGCTTCAAATTTTAATCGCCAATCTTTGTCGAGTTACGTGTGATTTCTCCTTCGTTGAAATGACAAAAAGGTTTATTTATCCCACGACATTTTAAATTTAGCGTCTTCCATTCTGTGTCCTTTTTCATCATCAGAAACGGCATAATTAAAACCAGATCTCAAACTGTAACCTGCATATTCGCCGTTTTTATTTAAGGCAATAAATCCAACTTGCAGATACTCCATGTCTTTGTGGTTTTTGTGTTTGTTGTAAATACGCTCTGTGATTTCTTTGCAGGCATCATAAGGCGATTTTCCCTGACGCATTAATTCTACAACCATGGCACTTCCTGCTGTTCTAATTACTGCTTCGCCTAAACCTGTAGCGGCCGCAGCACCTACTTCGTTATCCAGAAAAAGACCCGCGCCGATTATTGGGGAGTCACCGACGCGGCCGTGCATCTTCCAGGCAGCACCACTGGTGGTACACCCTCCCGAAAGATTTCCGTCTTGATCCAACATTAGCATACTTATGGTGTCGTGATTTTCTATATTAATAACTGGTTTGTATTTAGAATCTTCCAGCCATTTTTTCCAGTCTTTTTCAGATTCCGGAGTTAGTAAATTTTCTTCTTTAAAACCTTCTGATAAAGCAAACTGCAATGCGCCTTGTCCGGCAAGCATTACGTGTGGCGTATTTTGTAATACCCTTTTGGCTACAGAAATAGGATGCATAATACCTTGTAAAAAACAAACCGAACCGCAATTGCTGTTGTGGTCCATAATACAGGCATCAAGAGTTACTTTTCCTTCGCGATCCGGATATCCTCCATAACCAACACTGCGGACATTCGGATCTGCTTCAGGAATTTTCATACCGGCTTCAATCGCGTCTAAGGCAGATTTTCCGGCTTTTAATTCTTTCCAGGTCTCTTTATTCGCGGGTAAACCGTGGTTCCATGTCGAAATAACAACCGGTTTTTTTACTTTTTTTGAAGGAAATTCTAATGCGCCTTCTTTTTCATCTTCTTTCTCTTTTGCAAATCCGCTAAATCCTACTGAACTTACGGCTGCTGCGCCTAAAGCTGCTTTTTTGATAAAATCTCTTCTATTTGACATGCTGCTTACTTTTATCTTAATTCATTTAAACACATAGAAACATAGTTTTGGAAACTAAATAAAGGCGTTTCACTTGCATTAGCAAACATAGCTATGTGTTAGAAACTTGTTTCTTTTGTATTCTTTTTATACACACTTAAAAACCTATCTTACTATGTGTTTAAAAATATTATTTTAAACTCGCTTTTGTTTCTTTGATTGTCTTTAAGTTGCTTTCAGACAATGCATTTCCGTCAAAAAATGAAACTCCTACTGCTCCATTCTCTTTTGCTTCTAAAATAGCTTGTTTCAATTCTGCATCGTTTTTCAAGCCTGGAATATAAATTCCTGTATTGATTTTCGTTTTCTTATCTTCTAGATCTTCGACACCTTGTTTTGTAGCATAACCAACCCAGTCAATTTCTTCATTGTAAAAGCTGTGGTAAATCATTGGATATACTTCGTCGATATTCCATTTGTCCCAACGCTGGCGCACCATGTGATCTGCCATTTCAGGGTAAGGAAATACAGCAGCTGTTAATTGTTTATTGTGTTTGTGTGCAATTTTATAAGCATCGTCAACAACCCCTCTTATGGCATTTAAACGGAAATTTTTCCACTCCATATCGATAGAAGTGTTGTGGCTTTCTTTTGGGTTTTTATGGTGGATTTTTTCGAATGCTTTTACACATTCATCACAATAACAAAAATCAAATTGTGGTAATTCTACATCCTGAACCAAGTTGTATTTTGGCAGTAAGCTGATTGGTAAAAAGATGTCCGGGAAACGAATATAATCTAAGTGAACGCTTTCGATTCCTTCTACTTTTGCCAGTTCTTCAACTAAATGTAAAACGTGTTCTCTTGATTCTTTTCTGGTTGGGCATAACCATTGGTAGTAATCGACATAAGGACGATTGTCAAAGCATGATTTTCCTTCTTTGCTTACCTGATACCATTCCGGATGCTGTAACGCAACTGAATCTCCGGGTCTGTTCATCGCCATAATCCAGGCGTGAACTTTTAAGCCTTCTTTAGTGGCAAGAGGCACTAATCTTTTTAAAAGCTGCGGGTCTGTTGTTGTATTGATTAATACTTCGTCGATACCGCCGTCTTTGTATTTTTTGAATTCTTTGGTGTAATCTGCATCTGATTTTTTAGCATCTGCGGTTGTCCAGACTCCAAATTTAAATGCTGCAGCTGGTTCTTCTTTTTTGGCGCAGGAAAAAATGGTAATTGCCAATAAAAGAAGTAATGTTTTTGGTAGTTTCATAGTGTGGTTTATTTTGTTATTATTTTCCCGTCCTGCCTTATAATAAATGTTTCATTAGAAAATGGACTTTTTACTGAAATATTATAACCGCTGGAATGGTTTTCTAAAATAGGTTTTAAAATTTTATTTTCAATGCTTATCACTTCTTTTGTTAGATTCGCTATTGATTTTGCCCAGATTTTATTCTTTTGGAAATATTCTTTTTGGGCTCTGTATAAATTGTAAAGTTCCCATTTTACTTTTTCATCCTGCGGAATGGTAAAGGTATCTTTTCCTTCTTTGGATGAAAAATAAACATAACCCCATTTTTCGGGTTCATGCATATTGATTACGCCCATTGGCGACCAAACCCAGTTGTACTCTGGCAGAAATTTTCCGTCAGCGTCTTTTTTGCGTTCGTATTTACCGTCAATAATTGAATGCTGCCAGTTGACTCTGGAAAAATTGACTCTCCAGAATTTATCTGCAGGTACGTTTTGATCGAAATAAGAGGTTTTGTAAGCTGCCCACGGAATCGCCATTTCTAAAACCCATCCCTGATCTACATCATTGGGGTTATTAAGTGTTCCATGAATTTTTACTGCTGATTTTAAACCTGTAAGATTCCAGTCGTTTAAAACCACGAGATCATTTTCTCTGTAAGGTTTTGATAAAAATAGATCCCAAGCAGTGTTCAAGGCGTTTATTTCTAATTCGTAATAGTTAAAAGTATCGCTGTCGGGATCTATAAAAACTTCAAAGTCATTGTTGTAAAAAATAATGGTATCTCGCTGCTTTAAATTGGCCCAAACGTGCGGTTCGTCAATCTTTGCTAATATATAAAAATTGGTTTCGTCCCACAGCATTTTAACTTTTGTTGCATATTTAGGCTTAACGTCATTTTCTATATCTTCAAAAAGATCTGTCCATTCTGCTCTGCTCCATGAAGCGTCAGATTCGTCTCCGTCTATTGTTATTGGAGATGTTGTTTTTGCCGCGACGTATGTTTTAGGAATAATCGTATTTTTCTTTGACTGCGCAAAACCTGCCGCCGAAAGAGAAACTAAAACAACTGTTAACCATTGGAATTTTAAACGCATGCTTTTTCTATAAACTGTTATCTTTTGTAAACTGAATTACTTCACTTAATTTACCAAATGCAATGGCTACAGCAGTATCGGCTGCACCGTAATAAACAGCCAGTTTATCTTCCTCTGTATCGTGTAAAGCGGCACATGGAAAAACTACGTTTGGCACGTCTCCTACCATTTCATAAATTTCTGCTGGTCCTAATAAATAAGGCTGTGTTCTGTATTTTACTTTGTCTGGTGAATCAACATCCAGAAGTGCAGAACCCATTGCATAACGGAAACCGTTGCAGGTATTGATAACTCCGTGATAGATCATCAGCCAGCCTTCGTTTGTTAAAATAGGAATTGGTCCTGCTCCTACTTTTGTACACTGCCAGGCACTTTGCTCAAATGGACTTGGTTTCATTACCAAACGGTGTTCTCCCCAATATTTCATGTCCGGGCTGTAGCTAATCCAGATATCTCCAAAAGGAGTATGTCCGTTATCACTTGGACGGCTTAACATTGCGTATTTTCCGTTTATTTTTTGAGGGAATAAAACTCCGTTTCTGTTGAATGGTAAAAAGGCATTTTCGCATTGAAAAAACTCTTTAAAGTCAAAAGTATATCCAATACCAATAGTTGGTCCGTTGTAACCATTACACCATGTAATCCAGTAACGGTCTTCGATGAAAACCACACGTGGATCGTATTTGTAAGCAGATTCGATCATGTCTGTATTACCAGACTGCATTACGATTGGTTCGTGGTTAATGTTCCAATCGATTCCGTTTTTACTAAAACCGGCAAAAATATTCATTTGAACCGCTTTGTTATCACATCTGAAAACTCCCGCATAACCATCTCCAAAAGGAACTACAGCACTATTAAAAATACTGTTTGATGACGGTATTGCATATCTGTCGATAATTGGATTTTCAGAATATCTCCACATCACATCTTTACTGTTTTCGGGTCTGTCTTGCCAAGGAATACTACTCATTTTTTTTGTTTTTTTATTGTTTGTTTTATTCTCTCACTTTTGTCATTTACTAAACACATAGAAACATAGTTTTGAAAATCGCTTAAAGGCGTTTCACTTGCATTAAAAATCATAGCTATGTGTTAGAAAACTAGTTTCTTTTTGTATTCTTTTTTATACACATTTAAACCTATGTTTCTATGTGTTTAATTTTTTTCTCAATCTTGTCATTTCGAGGAACGAGAAATCGCACTAGAAATTCCGCAATCTAAATCGTCAATCTTTGTCGAGTTTCGTGTGCGATTTCTCGTTCCTCGAAATGACAAACTGTATGTCTTATCTAATCTTCAATTTTTCTAACCTTATCTAACCACGTAAACTTCAATATCGTAGTCGTTACTAAAAACACAATCAAAGCCGTAATTGCTTTTGGATAATCTCTGATGATGAAGAATATTGGAAGCAGAATCATACTTGACTGCCAGATAATTCCAATTGCGCAGTTCATCATATCTCTCCAGAAATCATTATTTTTCTCGAAAGTATAGTCTTCAACTTTTAATTGTTTATAAACCGGGGCCCAGAATCCCCAAGGTCTAACATTTGAATAGAATGATTTTAAAACTTCCATATCCGTTGGTTTACTTAAGAACGTTCCTAACAGACATCCTAAAATTGAGAAACCAAATATTAACGGAAACAAATAAATTGCCTGTACTTGTGCTAAATCATATAAGAATGAACCTTCGGTTAAACTTCCTTTGGCCTGACCCAAAGCAAATTGTAATGAAGCGACAATTAATCCGGCGAACATTCCCCAGAAATACCCCCAGCCATTAAAACGCCACCAAATCCATTTTAGGAAATTGGCTGCTACATAACCTCCGTACAAAGCACTTGTAATCCAAAGGGTTAAAGAGTTGATTGAGTCTGCAAAGAATCCCATAAAAACACCTAAACCAACTACAAGGAAAGAAGAAATCTGACTTACTTTAATATAATGTGCATTAGATGCAACTGGTTTAAAGTATTTTTTATAAATATCGTTTACGATATAAGCTGGTCCAGCATTTACGAAAGCTGAGAATCCAGACATAAAAGCGGCTAATAAACCTGCTAAAAGAATTCCTTTAATTCCAACCGGGATATATAAATTGACCACTTTTGGCATTAATAATTCCAGATCGGCTCCGGTTAAACCAGTATTTGCATTTAATTCTGGAGCTAAGTTTACCAGCGCAATTACTACGATTCCTGTAATTAATAAATATCTAGGAATGAATAAAATTAAGTTTGTGAAACCACTCATATAAGCAGCTTCTTTAACCGATTTTGTAGAAAGAACTCTTTGTAAATCATAACTTGGCGTTGGCCCGGCAACACTCGCAAAAAACCCTTTAAACAATGTCATCCCGATGAAAGCGCCAAACATTTTATAACCTTCAGAATCAATTAAATTATTGAAGGTTAGGAATTTATCACTCCATTGGGTTTCAAACTGCCAGCCAAAGAAAACATTTTTCCATTCTGGCGTAATAATCGAATTAATCTGAATATCAGTATAATTAATAAATGCATATCCGGCAATTAAAACTCCGGCTACAATCATAATTAAATATTGCACCACTTCTGTCGCTACTACCGAGAACATCCCGCCTTTTACAGTATAAATTGTAGTTAAAAAGATGATTAACAACGCATAAGAACGTTCAGAAGTCAATAAAATCATATCTCCGTAATGAAGCGTTAAATCCCACGGAAGAATAATGGTTACAAATTTTCCAATTCCTTCAAAGAAATAAGCGATAAAACCAATTGTAGAAATAATAGCAAAAATAGCCACAATAATATGCGATGCTTTTCCGGCTCTGTCACTTCCAAAACGGGTTAAAATCCACTCAGAACCTGTCATTACTTTTGATCTTCTAATCCAGACCGCAAGGAACATCATTACAAAAATCTGGTTCCAGATTGGCCACAACCACATGAACATAAAGCTTTTTACACCATACAGAAAAAGTACGCCAATCATCCAGGAAGTTCCGGAAACATCAAACATTCCAGATCCGTTACTTAGACCTAAAAAATACCATTTGATTGTTTTTCCTCCAAGAAAATAATCATCTAATCCTTGTTTTGCTTTTCTTGAAATCCAAATTCCGATACTCACCGAGAGCAGAATGTAAGCTACGATTATCGATACGTCAATAATATCCATTTAATTTTTTTTGTTAGTAGGTTAGTTTTGTTTTTTGTTTTGTTTATTTTTTTGTTCCCCAGCTTTTATTTGGCTGCGATCCCATTACAAAATGTAAAACCCCGCCTTTTAAAATCTGTTGATGTGTAATTGCTGTTTGATTGAATTCGACTCCGTTTAAAGTCGCCGACTGGATATAAAAGTTTTTGTCTGAAACATTCTCAGCTTCAATTACAAACGTTTTCCCTTTTTCAAGATTGATAGTTGCTTTTTCAAAAATCGGACTTCCAATTTCGTATTCGCCAGAAGCCGGATTCATAGGATATAATCCCATTGAACTAAAAACATACCATGCAGACATTTGTCCGCAGTCTTCATTACCGCTTAATCCGTTTGGTGTTGTATTATATTGCGTATCAAAAATATGACGAACCCAATATTGTGTTCTCCAAGGCTGGCCTGCATGATTGAACATATACGCAATATGGTGGCTTGGCTCGTTTCCGTGTGCATACTGCCCAATTAATCCTGAAATATCTGCCGAAACATTGTTTCCCGTAATTTCTGAACTCTCTGTAAATAACTGCTCTAAGCGTTTCGTAAATACTTCAGTGCTTCCGTGAAGTTTAATAAAATCTTCTACATTATGAGGTACAAACCAGCTGTGCTGCCATGCATTTCCTTCGGTATAATCTGTATGTTCTCTGTGATTCGAATGTTTTGGATCGAAAGGCTCATTCCATGATTTCCCGTCTTCAGATTTTCCTCTCATGAATCCTGTTTTCGGATCAAATAAATATTGGTATGCCTGAGAACGTTTTAAGAAAAATTCGTAATCGGCATTTTTTCCTAAAGCTTTTGCCATTTGGGCCACGCACCAATCGTCATAAGCATATTCCAGAGTAATTGTAACTGATTCGTCTAATAAATTATAAGGTATATAACCGTATTTTTTGTAGAAATTTAAACCACGTTCGTCCTGCATCATCGTAGTTTTCATAGCTTCGAAAGCTTTTTCGGCATCAAAACCTTTTATTCCTTTTAAATAGGCATCAACAATTACCGGAATGGAATGGTAACCTGTCATTGTATTCGTTTCATTGGCGTATAGTGTCCAAACCGGTAATATTTTTTTGGTATCGTAATACGCTAACATTGAGTTTACAATATCTGAAGCTTTATCTGGCGCCAGCAGAGTCAATAATGGATTTTCGGCTCTAAAAGTATCCCATAGTGATAAGGTCGAATAAGCGGTATAATCTTTTGCTGTAACAATTTGATCATCCTCTCTCCTAAATTGACCGTTTTTATCACTATAGGTTACAGGGGCAACTTGTGCGTGATACATCGCAGTATAGAAAATCGTTTTTAACGAATCTACTGGTGTTTCAACTTTAATTTTACTTAATGCTTTATTCCAAACAGAAGAAGCTTCTGATTTTGTATTGTCGAAATTGGCTTTTTCTCCGTCTAAATTTTCTTTTGCATTCGCCGTACTTACAGATGAAAGTGCCACTTTTACAAAAAGCTGATCGGAGTTTTTCGGATCAAAAAATAATTGTGCCGAAGTATTTTCTCCGTCAGCTTTTTCACCATTAACAATTTGTTTATCAGCAATTAAAACTGACTCAGAAATAGGTTTAGAAAACTTAGCCACAAAAAATACTTTCTGATTTTTTGCCCAGCCCATACTATAACGATAACCACTTATAGTATATTCGTCTTCAATTTTAATTTCTGTCTTTAAAGCTTTATCCCAATTAATAGCAAATCCTAAATCGACTACAACAGATTGTTTGTCATTTTTAGCAAATGTATATTTGTGATAAGCTGTTCTTTGTGAAGAAGTTAATTCTACATTGATCTTAGGATCCTCAAGAAAAACCTGGTAAGAACCTGGTGCTGCTTTTTCGTTAGCATGACTGTATAATGATTTATATGGTAATTGATCGCGTGATGTTGTTTTAGCTGTTAAATCGACTTTTTTGTTTGTCGGCATAAATAAAATGTCTGCCAAATCGCCAATTCCGGTTCCGCTTAAGTGCAAATGACTGAAACCAGAAACAATAGAATCTGAGTAATGATAGCCTGAACACCAATCCCAGCTTGATATTCCGTTATCAGGACTTACTTGTAACATTCCAAAAGGAACTGTCGCTCCAGGATACGTATGGCCGTGTCCACCTGTCCCAATAAAAGGATCAACATGGCTTACAAAAATATTTTCTTGATTATTATTTTTGTATGACTTTATTTTACAACTTGTAACCAGAATTACAAATAAAGCAGGCACGAAAATTTTCTTCATATAAAACAACCTTAATTTAACTTTAAATTTATATAAACTGACTTTTTATTAAAACTTATTTAGACGGACAACATATAAACTTAGATAAACATCAAAAAAAGTCACAAAACATACTCATATTATGAATTTCAATTCTAATAAATTATACCGCGTACCTTTGTATTATCATGTAGTTTTTTGGCTGACTTATTTCTTATTTAATACTTTTAGGTGGGGAAGCTATTTTAACGATTACTGGTATTCGATAAAAACCAACTTGCTTGGATTTCCTATTCACATGACACTTTGTTATTTGAATATCCTGATTTTTATGCCGTATCTGGTGTACCGAAAAAAGTATGTTTTGTATGTACTTGCGGTTTTATCTGCCATTTTTGTTATGGTATTGATAAAATTTAACCTTACTTATCTGTTAATCACACATGAAGTATGGCCCGAAGGCCCTCAAACAATCGACAAATTAACACTGAATTATACGATTGATATGATGATGGGTGAATTGTATGTAATGACTTTTGTTACGGCAATCAAAATCACTTTAGACTTCTTGAAAGAACAAAAAAGAGTAACTGATTTAGAGAAATCACAATTAGAAACTGAACTGCTTTTCCTTAAATCTCAAATTTCGCCGCACTTTTTCTTCAACACATTAAATAACATTTATTCTTTATCTGTCGAAAAATCGAATAAAACGCCCAAGATTGTTTTAAAACTTTCTGAGCTGATGCGTTACATGCTTTATGATACAAGCGGAAAAAAACAGAGTTTAGAAAACGAAATTTTGTGTATTCAAAATTACCTTGATCTGGAGCGAATTAGAAATGACGAACGTCTGGAAGTAAACATGGAAGTTTCGGGAGATATTCATGATAAAGAGATTTCTCCGGTGATTTTACTGACTTTTATTGAAAATGCTTTTAAACACGGCGTAAATAAAAACACCGGAAAAGTAAAAATCGACATTAAATTTAAGGTAAAAGATGATTTTCTGTACTTTACAATTTCAAATCCAACGCCAGAAATTACGCAGCATCATGATAATTTTAACAAGTCAAGTGGCATAGGGATTAAAAATGTTAAAAAAAGACTGGAATTAGGTTATAATAAAAGTGACTATAAGCTTTCATTTAAAAATAAAAAAGATATTTTTGTCGTAAAGCTGGTGATTAAAGTATCCTAACACCGTTTTTCCTCGTATATAAGTTTACCTGCTAAATTATTTCGCTCAAATAACTAAGATTATAGAAATGAGAATAAAATGTTTGATTATTGACGATGAGCCATTGGCAATCAATGTTATTAAAAATTACTTAGAGCCGCTTGAAAATTTTGAGGTAGTAAATACTTTTAGTAACCCGATTGAAGGCTTGAATTTTTTGAAGAATAACAAAGTTGATGTTATTTTTCTGGATATAAACATGCCGGTTCTTGACGGAATTAATTTTATAAAAAGTCTCGAAAATCCGCCTTTATTAGTAATTACAAGCGCCTATAGTCAGTTTGCAATTGAAACTTATGAATTGGACGTTTTAGATTATCTGGTAAAACCAATCGAATTTCCAAGATTAATGAAAACGCTCAATAAAATCAGCAAGAGGTTAGAAAACAAGGCTTCTTCTCCGCAGGAAAGCAATCCAGACAGCCCTTTTATTTTCGTAAAAATTGACAAAAAGAGAATGAAGAAAATTTTCTTCAACGAAATTCTGGTTATCGAAAGCCTTAAAGATTATTTAAAAATCAACACCACTACAGGTAAATATATTATTCACAGCACATTATCTGACTTTACAGATTTACTGCCAGAAAAAAACTTCCTGAGAATCCACAGATCTTACACCATTGCAATCGATAAAATCGACGCAGTTGAAGGAAACAGCATTGAAATTGAAGGACTTCGATATGTGATTGGAAGATCGTATATCGATCATGTAAAACAGAGAATTTTAAATTCTTCTATTTGATTTTGTGAAAAATTATAAATAAAAAGTTAGATGTTAGAAATCTAATTTTGTGAGGCCTTTGTCAAAGTTTGAAATTTTGACAAAGGTTTTTTATTTTAATTAAGGTTACTGCATCTCATTTCGAGAAACGAGAAATCGCACATGAAATTCAACAACGAGAATCGCCAATCTTTACGGAGTTACTTGTGAAGATTTCTCCTTCGTCGAAATGACAAAAATGGCGGATTTCTTCGTTCCTTTGCGTAAACCTTAGCGCTCTTTGCGGTTAAACCAGACTACATACAAAAACAAAAAAAATGCAGCCAACCACGGCTGCATTTCAAAACTTGGTAACTAACCAAATAAACCACATGAAAATAGTTTATTATATTTTAAAGATTTTCTTAGAAGAAATATCTCTTGAAGGCTTCAATTGCTGAATAGTCAGCTAAACCTAGAGCGTGATATTTTTCTGCAGTTAATCTGTTTCTGTCTTCTGCTCTAATCCAGAATTCTCTGCTGTCATCACCCTGAAACATTACACCGTCTTTTTGAGACTGGTGATAGAAAATCGCGTGACGTTTTTTAAGCACCTGATCCGGACTCATTGGAACCGCCATTTCAATTTGGTAGGTTTCCCATTCGTGCCAAGCACCTCTGTACAGCCAAACCCAGCAGTCATCCATAAAACTCTTGTGTTTCAATCGTTTCAAAGCTTCAAACAAACTATCCAGACACACTTTGTGCGTTCCGTGCGGGTCTGCTAAATCTCCTGCTGCGTAGATTTGATGAGGTTTTATTCTTTCGATGATATCGCACATAATTTCAATATCTGCCTCACCAAGATTATTTTTCTTTACCGTTCCTGTTTCATAAAAAGGAAGATCAAGGAAATTTACATTAGAATCCGGCAAGCCTAAATATCTTGTTGCTGCTAATGATTCACTTCTTCTAATTAAACCTTTCAGCTTTCTTACTTCTAATGAATCGATATCATTGCTTTTTTTGTTTTTCAAAAAGTCAATAATAGTCTCTGCCGTAACAGAATCAGCATTTAATGCTTTTGTAATTTCAGCAAACTTTAAAGCTTCCTGATTCGAAACCGCAATATTTCCTGAAGTCTGGTATGCAATATGAACATCATGCCCCTGCTCTACCAATCTGTCAAAAGTTCCTCCCATTGAGATAACATCATCATCTGGGTGCGGACTAAAAATGATAATTCTTTTTCTTTCCGGAGTTGCACGTTCTGGTCTGTAGGTATCATCAGCATTTGGTTTTCCTCCCGGCCATCCCGTGATAGTCTGCTGCATTTTGTTGAACATTTTAATATTCAAATTGTATGCAGTCCCTTCTTCTGTTAAAACGCTAGACATTCCGTTATCGTTATAATCTTTGTCAGTCAGTTTTAAGAAAGGTTTTTTAGTTAATTCGCTTAACCAAGCTACCGCTTTCAATTTTAATTCGTCTGTCCAGATTACAGATTTTACTAACCAAGGCGTTTTTACTCGGGTTAATTCTGATGAAGCTTCGGTATCTAAAACAAAAGTTGTGTTGTTGTGCTGTTGTAAATACGTCGCCGGAACTCGAGATGAAATTTCACCTTCGATTGTTTTCTTTATAATATCTGCTTTGCTGATTCCCCATCCAAGAAGTACAATTCTTTTGGCATTTTTTACGGTGCCAATTCCCATTGTAATTGCTTTTCTAGGCACATTATCAATTCCTAAAAATGATGATGCTGCATCAACACGTGTTAAGTGATCTAATGTAATGCTTCTGGTTCCAGAATTTACGTGAGATCCCGGTTCGTTGAATCCGATATGTCCCGTTCTTCCAATTCCAAGAAGCTGAAAATCCAATCCGCCGTAAGCTTTGATTTTCATTTCATAATCGATGCAATATTGCTGAAGGTCTTCATTGCTGATGCTTCCGTCAGGAATATTGATATTTTGAGGCGGAATATTAACATGATTAAATAGGTGCTCATGCATAAAGTACCAATAACTTTGAATGTCGTTTTTATCCATTGGATAATACTCATCTAAGTTGAAAGTTACCACATTTGCAAAGCTTAAACCTTCTTCTTTATGAAGACGAACTAATTCTTCGTATACTTTTATAGGAGAAGATCCTGTTGCCAAACCTAAAACACAAGGTTCGTTTAATTCTTCTTTTCTCTGAATTATATTGGCTATTTCCTGAGCTACTAAAATCGAAGCTTCTTTAGACGAATCAAAAATTACATTGTGTATCTTTTCAAAACGCGTTTCTTCAAACTTTCCTGCTTCTTTGAAATTTATACTTTCTTTAATCATTTGCCTGTTGTTCTAATTATTTAGTATAAAATTAAATATTACATAATGTAAATAATCAAAAATTCGACTAATAACCTGTTACCTTCGCTATAGGACAAAATTTGAAACTTTAACCAAAAAGTTTACAATTCAAAAGGCAATTATAATGTTTCGATAACATTTAATTCTGCAATAGAAACAGTCGATCCCTTTGCCACTGCTGACTTGGCAACGAAACGAATATATCTGGCTTTGGCTTTTTTGAAAGTCTTAATCTGTTCGATTGGGTTGTGTTTAATATTCGAAAATTCACCTTCAGACTGCAATGTCCAGTTTATATTATCAGTGCTTGTGTAGAATTCATAATTTGAAATTAAATTAAGATTGTTTCCTACTTGCTGCGGTATATAAGTAAATCCGTTTAAGTTTAAAAGGCTTCCCATATCTATAATTATTTCCTGTGGAAGTTTGTTTTGATCATTGCCAAAACTCCAATCTGTATCTGGATTTCCGTCGATAACACGATCAGCTGATTTTAAATCTCCGCTTGAAGCCGAAACTATTTTCCAGTTTTCTTTTGATGCGCCGTATTTTGCTGTTTTTACTGCGCTGCTAATATTTTCTACAGCATCAATTGCTACAGCTTTTATGGTAACCGCTTTCTTAACTCGAAATACTCCTTTATATAAGGTGCTTTTTTTCGTTGGATTTTTTCCGTCAAGCGAATAATAAACAGGATTTCCATCTTGAGATTTAATCGTAACATCGCCGTTTTTATCACGGCTGATTTCCGGCATACGCACAAAAGTCGGTGCATTGTAAACCTGAATATTTGAAATAACAATGTTTGCTTTTGAATCTGTGATATTGATTCTTAATGCCGATGCTTTAACCCGGTCGATTCTTAAAATTCTTTTGTAACCAATTGTAGTTTCGTTTGCAGCAGTTTTCCAGTTTCCATCAACTTTAACCTCAACATTAAAAGCTTTTACACGCTGTCCAAGTGCAATATATTCCTGAAGTAAAATTCGGTTTATATCAGTTGGTTTATCAAACTCAAAAGTTATTGAAGCCGTTTTAACATTGTCGTCTGTTGCCCAATAGGTATTTTTATTTCCATCGACAGCATTTTTTCCTGCAAATGTTTCGCTGCTGCCTCTAACATTATCAGCCGTAATTTTTGTTTTAGATAATAATTCGGTTTTAAAATCAGCTTTTACAGTCGCTACCAATTCTTTTAATCTGGCTTCGTCATTTTCGTGAACCAAACCTCTCCTGTCAACCGGAAGATTTAATAATAAAGTGGCATTTCGCCCAATTGATTCGTAATAAATATCGACCATTTCATCCAGCGGACGTACTTTATCATCTTCAACTGAATGATAAAACCATCCTGGTCTGATCGAAACATCGGCTTCGCCAGGAACCCATTTTTCTCCGTCTTCATGCCCCGACATAAATTCGGTATAATGTACTTTTCCGGCCAATTCATCTTTTTGGCGTAAAAGTGACCAGTTTGTTTTTCCGGCACGGCCTTCTTCATTTCCAATCCATCTGGCTTCAGAAGGGCCAACGCCCCAAACCAAAGTTTTTGGTGCAGTTTTGTATATTAATTTATAGGTTTCATCCCAATTGTAATATTCAAGTGTATTGATTTTTCTTGTTTCATTGGCTCCGCCGTAATAACCGTCACCGCCGTTTGCACCGTCAAACCACATTTCAAAAACATCTCCGTAATTGGTCAATAATTCTTTCAGCTGGTTTCTGAAATAGGTAATATATTCCGGCTTGCCATAATCTGCACGGTTTCTGTCCCAGGGAGAAAGATATAATCCTAATTTTAAATCGTATTCTTTACAGGCTTCTGCCAATTCTTTAACCAAATCACCTTTCCCGTTTTTCCACGGAGAATTCTTCACAGAACGTTCTGTATACGCCGACGGCCATAAACAAAATCCGTCGTGATGTTTGGCTACCAAAATAATTCCTTTCATTCCGGCCGCTTTTACAATACGCGCCCATTGGCGAACGTCTAAATTTGTCGGGTTAAAGAGAGCTGGAGATTCGTCTCCGTAACCCCATTCTTTATTGGTAAATGTATTTAATGAAAAATGTACAAAAGCATAAAATTCCATTTCCTGCCAGTCCATTTGTTTTTGTGTAGGAAGCGGACCAAAAGGTTCCGGAGCTTTTACAGTATTTTGACTGTTTGCAGAAATTGTGATACATAGAGAACACAAGAAAAGAAAAATGTTTTTCATCGTACGGTGATTCATAACGTATTAATAAAATAGGAACAACACAATATTAATGTAAATTACTATTCTAAATGTTATTATTTCGACCAACAACGATTTTGAATTGTTAAGTGTATGCTGTAAAAAAAATCAGGTTTCAAATTTCAGGTTAAAAACCCGGAACTTGAAACCTGAAATAAAAAAATACTTATTTCACATTTAAGAACTGAAAACTTGCAGGATCAGCCACAATTTTCCCGTCTTTAAATTCAATTGAAATAATTCCGGCTTTTCTTGGTGAAACACCGCTTTCGCTAAAATGTGTATGCAGTACATAATGCATTTTGTTGTTTTTATCCCAAAAAACATCACCGTGGCCAATTCCGTTTTGTTTGGTGTTTTTTCTGCTGATGATTGGACTGTCTGCTGCTTTTTCCCAAGGTCCAAGCGGACTTTTACTGGTCGCGTAACCTACAGCATAATCTATATTTCTGAAATCATTTGCCGAATAAATCATGTAATACAAACTGTTGTGTTTTAAAACTGTCGGGCCTTCTGTAACCGGCCAGCTTACATTTTGTGTGTTTTCCCAAGGCAAAATTCCCGAAATACATTCGGTTAAAGTTTCCGGTTTTATACTTTGAAAATCGTCATTGATTTCTGCAGCGAAAATTCGGTTTCCGTTGGTTAAACGCACATGATATAAATATTTTTTTCCATCTTCATCAATAAAAATGAACGGATCGATTTGGTTTCCGGTTTTAATAATCGGTTCTTTTGATTCGCTTTTAAACGGCCCAAGCGGACTGTCACTTACTGCGACTGCAATATTTTCATTTGCAGTGTAAATCATGTAAAATTTATTTTGATACGAAAGTATCTGCGGTGCCCAGAAACCTTTGTCGCCAAAAGCGTCTCCTTTTTTTAAAGCAAGACCGCTCTGAGCACCATTTGGACCTTTCCAGTCTTTTAAATCTGTTGAGGTATATACCTGAAATCCTTCACCGTTGGGAAAATCTCCTGTTGTGGTTCCGTATAAATAATAGGTTCCTTTGTTGTAAAATATAGTTGGATCGGCCAGTAAGATGGTATTCGATTTTACTTCTTTTGGTTTATCTGTGCTTTTTTCTTGTGAGCAAGCTGTAAAAACACAGAATAATGTTATTACTGATAGTATTTTTTTCATGTTTTATGTTTTAAATGCTTTTTTAACCGCAAAGAGCGCAAGGAATTACGCAAAGCACGCAAGAGTAAAAAAAAAAAATAAGGAATTACTTTGCGTTCCTTCGACTTCGCTCAGGGTGACAAAAGTGAGAAAAAAAACTTTGCGACCTTTGCGTAATTCTTAGCGCTCTTTGCGGTAAAAAAACTTTGCGGTTAAACTACTTTTTTACAGAAAACTGATAATAAGAAACTGTATGATATTTTTCTCCGGGTTTTAAAACAATCGGAGCAAATTTTGGCTGATTTGGCGCGTCTGGAAAATGCTGTGTTTCTAAAGCAAAAGCAGTTCTAAAATCGTCTTTTGCACCACTTTTAAAGGTGTTTTTTGACTGCATGAAATTCCCGCTGTAAAACTGTAATCCCGGTTCTTGTGTAAAAATATCAAGCGTGATTCCCGATTTATCACCAGAAATTGTTGCAGCATGATTTAATCCGTTTTTCTTAGTTCCGTTTAAAACGTAATTGTGGTCGTAGCCTTTTCCAAATTTCAACTGTTCATCTTTCGTTTCAATTCTTTCGCCAATGGTATGTTTTGAAGTAAAATCGAAAGGCGTATTTTTTACTGGTTTTAATTCACCGTTTGGAATCAAACCTTCGTCAACGGGAGTAAATTCGTTGGCATAGATCTGTAATTCGTGATTTAAGATTGTACCGCTTCCTTCTCCGTTTAAATTTAAAAAAGCATGATTGGTTAAATTGACAATTGTTGTTTTATCTGTAGTTGCTTCATACTCCATTTGAACCGAATTATCATCAGTAATCGTATAGGTTACTTTTACAGATAAATTTCCAGGAAAACCTTGTTCGCCGTCTGGTGAAACATAGGTAAAAACCAGAATGTTTTCGTTTGTTTTTTCGGCATTCCAAACTACATCCTGAAAACCTTTTACACCACCATGCAAGGCATTTTTCCCATTATTTAACGGAACTTGATATTGTTTTCCTTCTAATGTAAATTTCCCTTTTCCTATTCGGTTTCCAACTCTTCCAATTGTAGCTCCAAAGTAAGGTTCTGTTGAGGTTTTAAAACCTTTTGCACTGTTCATTCCCACAACAACATCGGTTGATTTTCCATTTTTATCGTTTACCCAAAGTCCGATTAGTCTTCCGCCGTAATTGGTAAAAGCGGCTTTAATACCTTTGTTTTCGATCCAGTATAAGCCAACTTTTTTTCCGTCGATTATCGTATCGAAATTTTTAGTTTGTAAAACAGTTTTTGTTGAATCTGATTGTATTGCAGCAGTTTCTTTTGAAGTGGAATTTTCTTTTTTATTGTCCTTACAATTAAACTGAAAAAGCGCCAGTAAAACGACAGCTGCTATTTGGATATTTTTCATTTTGTGAATTTTAAAATGTTTGTATTATTTTGAAGGAATTGCCAGTTTGGTTTCTTCACTTACCGGTTCTCCCAAAACTGGAAATCCGTTGGCATCCCAATCAATTTTCTGCATTCTTGGCGATCTTTTATTGCCGCATCCTTCTCCCGGATTTGAGTTGGCGTGATACAAAATCCAATCTTCTTTTCCGTCTGGAGATTTAAAAAATGAATTGTGTCCCGGTGCGTATACTTTGTTTTTATCTGATTGTTTGAAGATGGGGTCAGGAGATTTTTTCCAGGCATTGGCATCTAATAAATTATCACCTCCGTTAAATGTTAATAATCCTAAAGCGTAAAAATCTGTCCAGCATCCGCTTGCCGAAAACACGATAAAAATTTTACCGTTTCTTTCTAAAAACTGCGGGCCTTCGTTTACGTTTACCTGAGGCGGATTTACATCATCATGCAGCGCTCCGTGCGTTTCCCAGTCATTTGTTGGTGCAGAAATCATAACGCGGTCGCCTTCAATTTCAAGCGGATTTTTCATTTTAGCGATGTAAATATTCTGCTGTCCGTTTGTGTCACCTTCCCATCCGGCCCAAATCATATAGAGTTGATTTTTATGTTCGAAGACATTTCCGTCGATTGCCCATTTATCTGTTTTGGCAGCAATTTTTCCTTTAAATTCAAATTTTCCTTTAAACGGATCAGATGATTTGTTTTCTAAAACATACATACGGTGCGTATTGTTGTCACCATTATCTGCTGCAAAATAACAATACCATTTTCCGTTGATGATATGAAACTCCGGTGCCCAGATTTCAGCCGAATAATTGGTGTTTTGGGGCGGTGTCCAGATTACTTTGCTTTCTGCATTTTTAATATCAGACAAGTCTTTTGTTTTCCATAAAACCAGTTTATTCCCCAATGTATTGGTGTAATAATAATAGCCTTTGTAATAGGTGCTGTATGGGTCTGCACCCGCTGGAAGAATTGGGTTTGTAAATGTTTTTTGCTGCGCAAAACTTATAATTGTGAACAGAAAAAGTATAAGGTATTTTTTCATTTTTAGTTTTTTTATTGTTGGGCGTGATTTTAAAAACACATAGAGACATAGTTTTTCTTTGTCTGTAAAAAGGCATTTCATTTTTCTTAAACAAACATAGCTTTCCATGGTCTTGAAAAAATACTTTTTACAGTATCTCTGTACAACTATATGTAGAAACTAGTTTCTTTTACTTCCACTTTTTTAAGATAAAAATATCTATGTCTCTATGTGTTTAAAAACAAATCACTATTTAATGATTCAAAGCATTTATAACTTCAGAATTTATGTTATTTACAGCTTTGAAATCCATTTTATCTATTTTTCTGTCGTAGGTCATGAAACCGTTTACTTCTCCTTCAACATCGGTTGTCTGCGTGTAAACTGCTGCTGAAAATCCTGTTTTTACATAATTCTTTAAGATTTTAGCATACTTGATATATTCTGCCGTTACTTCAGCTTCATTTTTAAATTTAACGTAACCCCAATTGTCATTTGCTCTCCATAAATGCCCTTCCAGCGGAAGACCAATCCCGCCGTATTCTCCTAAAACAGTAACTCTTCTGGCATCATACAAATACATTTCTGGTCCGGGATAATTGTGTAAATCTAAAATGTCTCCGGTTTGAAAATGATTCCCGCCGCTTGACGAATTTGTTAATCGGCTTGGATCGTGGTTTTTAGTCCATTCTGTAATTTCTACGGTTTTGAATTGTCCCCAGGCTTCGTTAAACGGAACCCAAACAACAATACTTGGATAGGAATACAAATGATCCATAATTTCTTTCCATTCTTTTCTGTAGATTTCTTCTGATTTTGCCGAACGCTGTAATTCTGTTCCGGTAAAATATTTTGTGTTTTGCCAAATCGGCTGATCGTCTCCGCTTGGCATATCCTGCCAAACCAAAATTCCTAATTGATCGCAATGTGTGTACCAGCGTTCCGGCTCAACTTTTACGTGTTTACGAATCATATTAAAGCCTAATTCTTTGGTTTTAATAATATCGTATTTTAAAGCTTCATCAGTTGGTGCAGTGTATAATCCGTCTGGCCACCAGCCTTGGTCTAAAGGTCCGAATTGAAAATAATCTTTATTGTTTAACTGCATTCTCATGATTCCGTTTTCATCTCGTTTAGATGAAATTTTTCGCATCGCAAAATAACTTTTCACCTCATCAACCACTTTATTTTTGCTGATTAAACGAACTTTAGTCTGATATAAAAACGGACTTTCAGGCGACCATAATTTTGGGTTATTCAAAACAATATCGTTGCTTTCGCCAACAACAGCTTTTTCTTTGGCAATTTCTTTACCACCGTCAAAAACAGAAATTTCAACTAAATCTCCTTTTTCTGCTCCGTTTATATCAGCCTTAATGCTGATTGTATTTTGGTCAATATTGGGTGTTGTTTTTAGTTCTGTAATATTTTTAGCGTTTACTGGCTCAATCCAAACGGTCTGCCAGATTCCGGTAACAGGCGTATACCAAATTCCTTCTGGATTTTTAACTTGTTTTCCTCTTGGCTGAGGTCCGTCGTTTGATGGATCCCAAACTTTAACGACTAGTTTTTGATTTTTCCCTTTTTGAATAAATGGCGTTATATCAAATGAAAATGGTGTATAACCTCCAGTATGCGAACCTACTTTAATGTCGTTTATAAAAACTTCTGTTTTCCAGTCAACAGCTCCAAAATGTAAAAGGATATTTTTGCCGTTCCAGCCTGATTCAATCGAAAAATTAGTTTCGTACCAAAGTTCATTTTTTGCACCGACTTCTTTCATCACACCAGACAGACTTGATTCTGCCGCAAACGGAACCAGAATCTGTCCGTCATATTTTGAAGGCGCAGTTTTGCCAAATTCCTGAATGGCATAATTCCATAAACCATTTAGATTTTTCCATTGGCTGCGCTCCATAATCGGACGGGGATATTCTGGCAGCGGTTTCTTTGCATCAACCTGTTCTGCCCATTTTGTTTTGATTTTATCTCCCTGAGGTTTCCATTGCGCATTTACTGCAAACATGGATAACAAGGCTAAAAAAAGGATACTTTTTCTTTTCATGCTTTATATATTTTAGGCACTTTTTGATAACAAAAAATGCCGTGATTCTTCTAAATCAAAATGAATTACCAGACTTATATCCACATAAGTCTGGTAACTTCTCAAACACTTAAACTAACTTAACTAACCGTATCTTTAATTGTGAATTGTTAATGGTAAATTGTTAATGATTCACAATTGATAATTCACAATTCACCATTATTTTTTGAACCTTTTCACCAAACTGTCGTATTCTTTTTTAGAGATTGTAATCATGCAGCCGTGGCGCACTTTTTCTGGAAGACTATATTTGTCCCAATCTGAGAAAAAAGTGTAACCTGAGGCTTGGTACCAAGGTCCGTTTAGGTTATCTGCAATTGATAATCCGTAAGAAACTCCCGGATATTGCTCGTAATACATGTACCATATTTTGTCATCTGGAGAAGGAATCAGCATTGGCGCTTCTCTAAAGTTTGGACTGATAGACTGCTGGGGCAAAGAATAAGGTCCTAAAAGATTTTTTGATTTGGCAATTCGGATGGTTTTTCCGGTTGTCCAATACAAAGTTGGGTAGGTTTCGTCTTTAATTATGGCATAATAAGAATCGCCGACTTTACGAATAAAAACATCAATGGTTCCCATATCCCAGTCGAATAAACGATTTGGTGTTCCTTCAAAAGTTTTTAAATCTTTCGACAAAACATATAAAGTTCTTTGACTTGCCCAATAACGTTCTCCGTCTTCTTTTGTTCCTTCAAGATGCGGCGTATGCCACGTCATGATAAACTTTTCTGAATCTTTGTCGTAATATAATTTTGGAGCACCAATTCGCTGTAAGGCGTTAGAATAATCGGGTGTGCTTTTTAAATCCGGTGTATAATCTGAATGCTTTTTCCAGGTAATTAAATCATCTGAAACCCAGATGTTAATACTTTTTGCATCGTCGCCTGTATTTCCTGCGATGTAATATTTCCCGTCTGGTCCTTTACAGATATCGGGATGTCCTTTGTAATCTTCAAAAACGCGTTTTCCGCTGTTGAGGTTTTCCCAATGTAAACCGTCTAAACTTACAGAATAGTATAATCTGCCATAATCGTTGTGCGTCATGTGCGCAAAAAGATAGGCTTCGTTTTTTGGTTTTTCATTTCCCTTAACTTGTCCCGGCGGATCTGGCTGTTGTGCTTTCACAGAAAATCCAGCCAAAATTACCAGCAGAAAAAAGAGCTGTTTTATTGTATTTTTTTTCATGTTGCTAAAAATTAAAATGTTTTTGCCACAGATTCCACAGATTAAAATGATTTTTTAAACACATAGAGACATAGCTTTACTTTGTCTGCAAAAGGCATTTCATTTATTAAAATACACATAGCTATGTGTGAAAGCCAGCTTTTCTATACTCTCAAAAAAAAATAATAAAATCTATGTTTCTATGTGTTTAATTTTTCTGCCACAGATGTTAATCATTTTAATCTGTGAAATCTGTGGCAAAAAATCTAACTTTCTAAAAATCTAAGAAGTCTAACCATCTATTTCTTATTCGCTTCTGCTGTCATTTTTTTAATCAAATCTGTTTCAGCTTTTATGTATGGTGTTCCATCTGTGTGTAATACTTCGTGAAACCATAATTTTGGTTCTGAACTGTATTCTTTCGTCCAGCTGTCCCAGGCATATTTGGTTTGTGTTTTTCCGTCAACAAATCCCCAGTTAATCATGCCCACATTGTATTTTCTAGCTACTGGTAAAAATCCTTCGAAAGTACTTCCGTTTGGTCTAGCCATATATTCTGTACACAATAAAGGTTTTCCGTAACGCTGTAATTGTTTGATTACTTTTTCGAAATCTTGTGGTGTATTGTAGTTGTGAAAAGAAACTACATCTGATTGTTCAATCTGCATTTTGTGCATTGGTTTCATTTTCGCTTCATCGCTCCAGTCTCCAACCCAAACTCCAGAAGTTAAAGGCTGTGAAGGATTGCTTTCTCTTGCCCACACAAAAACATTTTTTAAAAGAGGCAGAACTAAATCGACTTTGTTTTTGATTTCTACTTTTTCATAAGAAGGTCCTGTCATATTATCCGGCTCGTTCCAAACGTCCCAGCCCAGAATACGTTTGTCATCTTTAAATTTGGCAACCGTTTCTTTTACATATTTCTCTAAACGAGGATATTGTGTAGAATCCTGCAGTACTTTTTGTCCCGGACTCTGCACCCAGCCTGAATTGTGTTTGAATGGTTTTGGAGCGCGCTGTTTTCCTAAAGCAGGAAACGGATCCCAGCAGGAATCAAATAAAACGAAAAGGGTTTCAATGTGATGTTTGTCTGCGATTTCAAGAAACTGATCCATACGTTTGTAAAGCCCTTCTGCATCTTGCTTGTGCAATAAATCGTGCAGGTAAACGCGCATTACATTCATGCCTAAATTTTCTGCCCAGCCCAATTCCTGATCGATTCTTTTGGGGTCAAAAGTATCTTCCTGCCACATCTCTAATTGATTTACAGCTGTGCTAGGATAATAATTTGCGCCCACTAACCAAGGCTGTTCTGCGTACCATTTATTGGCCTGGTCTTTTGTCCAGATTTCTCTTTTTTCGATTACAGCAGTTTCATTTTTTTTCTCTTCAGAATTACTTTTTTTGTTGTTGCAGCTTAGCAATACTAATCCTGCCAACATAAATGTCAGACACAATTTTACTTTTCTCATTATAAATTTTGTTATTATGAACAATCGTTCTTTATGATAAGGGAACCAGAAGTATTAATCTGATTTCCTCAAAAAATCAGTTTTAATTCATTGAGTGAGATTATTTTTAACACATAGAAACATAGATTTTATTATTCTGCTTAAGATTATAGAAAAAGCTAGCTTTCACACATAGTCCTATTGTGTATTATTCTAAGTGAAACGCCTTTAATAGATTCCTAAAAACTATGTTTCTATGTGTTAAAATTAAATTCTGTTCAATTTCACCCAATGCATATTTTAATATCCAGAGTTCTGCTCCAGATTTGGATTATTATCTACATCGCTCTGCGGGATTGGCATTCTATGATTTTTACCTACCGTGAAGTTTTTAAAATCCGGATCACGAAGCGCAATTTTATCAACTGAAGCCTGAGAATTTAAATCTCCCCAGCGTTTTAAATCTTCCCAGCGTACACTTTCGCCGCATAACTCCAGAACTCTTTCCATTTTCAAACGTTCTAAGAATTTATCGTGATCGTTTCCAATTTCAGGATGTGCAGCTGCTAATGTGTTCATGTTTGCACGAGCTCTTACCTGATCAACATATTGATAAGCATCTGAAGTATTGCCTAATTCATTTAAAACTTCGGCATAACGCAATAAAATGTCTGCATAACGAACTAATCTGTAATTTACCTGGTTGTAATAATCTTCGTTATTTCTGTAGTAGTCACGGCTTCCTTTTCTAAACCATGCTTCATCATTATTCCATTCCCAGTTTCTATCGTATGTTTTGTCTCCAAAATCAGCCAGTAATTGAGGGTAGTATAAAGTCCATCTTAAACGAGTATCCAGATTACCATCTTTATTTTTTTCCTGTTTAAAAGCATTTACTAACCAAAAACGAGCCTGACCGTCTGACCATCCAATTCCTCTTGGTGCAAAAAACTGCGAACGATTGCTCGAAACTGCTGCATTTTGTGACTCATCTGTTCCTCCTTTTCTTTGATCACCAAACTGGATTTCAAAAACAGATTCGCTGTTGTTTTCATTTACATCTGTAAAATTGTCTCTGTAGTTAGCAACTAAACTATACTTTGCTCCTGCACCGTTAATTAAATATTCTAAAGCGGCTTTGGCTTCCGGCCATTTGCGCTGCTGCATATACGTTTTGGCAAGAAAAGCTTTTGCGGCACCTTTATCTGGTCTTCCCAATTGATCTGATGACCAGTCTCTTGGCAGATCTTCGTAGGCTTCGTTTAGGTCTTTTTCAATTTGTGCCCAGATTTCGTCAACCTTTTTCTGCTGAGGTAAATCTGACGGCGTAGACGGATCTAAAACCAATGGAACATCTTCCCAGATTACTGCAGCATAATAGTAATGTAAGGCTCTGAAAAATTTAGCCTGCGCAATAATTTTCTTTTTATCATCTTCATTTTGAAAAGCAATATTTGGAACATTTGCTAAAACCTGATTACATCTAAAGATGGCTTTGTAAGTATCTCTCCATGTTACGGCATTTCCTTCCCAAAAATTATAATTGATGTAATTAAATCTTGTCCAGTCTGCTAATTCTGTCCACGGACTTACACTATAACCTTCATCAGAAGTAAGGTCTAAACGAAAATAAATCCATCTTGCCCACAATCCGTCTTTATAAAACATGGCGTAAATTGAGTTTACACCGGCTTGTGCATCACTTTCAGTTTTCCAATATTGATCTACTGTTATATCATTTGGGCTGTTCAAATCCAATTCGTTTTCACAAGCTGTAAAAACCAGACCCAGAAAAGCTGCTGTTATTATTATTATTTTTTTCATTACGCTGTTTTTTAAATTAAAAGCTAAACTCTACACCAAAAGAATATGTCTTTAGATTTGGGAAAGAACCATTATCAACACCTCTTTCAAAAATTCTGTTATCTCCCGTATTACTAAATTCAGGATCTAAGCCTTTGTATTTTGTAATCGTAAGAATGTTTTGTGCAGATAATGTTAATCTTGCTCTTGTAATTCCTGAATTTTTTAAAACACTGTCTGGCAGATTATATCCAAAACCAATGTATTTCAGCCTGATAAAATCACCGCTTTCTAAGAAACGGTCGCTGTCTCCTCTTGAGTTTAAGGTTGAACCTTTTGTAATTCTAGGAAAATCAGTATTTGGATTTTCCGGTGTCCAAGGCTGGATACCTGTTCTGTAGTTACTGTTATCGTCAAAACGATCTACAACACTTCTAAATCCGTTATAAACAGTAGCTCCGTGTGAAGCAATCCAGTTCATAGAAAAATCAAAACCTTTGTATTCAGCTCCGGCGTTTAATCCCATTTCAAATTCTGGCCATGGACTTCCTACGATAGATTTATCTTCATTTGTAATTTGCCCGTCACCGTTCACATCTTTAAAACGAATATCTCCCGGAACCGCATTTGGCATAATTACTTTTCCGTCTGCGTTTTTGTAGTTCTGAATTTCTTCCTGAGACTGGAATAAACCATCTGTCTGCAATACGTACCACATACCAACAGGTTGTCCGCTGCGTGTCATGGTGTTTCCAATAATGTTTTCATTTTGACCGTTACCCAAAGAAACCAGCTTATTGTTTATTTTTGTAAAGTTTACAGAAGCATTAAATGAAACTTCGTTGATTTTTTTGCTGTAAGCCAGTTCTAATTCAAAACCTTTATTTTCTACAGTTGCAGCATTAGAAATTGGGTTTCCGCCATCGTTACCAGTAGTCAGTAAAATTGGAAAACCAAATAATACATCTTCTGTACGGGCAATAAAATAATCGGCAGTAAGACGCAGATCATTATTTAAAACTCCTAAATCTAATCCTAAGTTGGTTTGTTTTAATTTTTCCCAGCGCAATTGTGAATTTGATAATTTTACCTGAGCTGCAGATGGATATAAGTTTTGGTCTTTACCTAATACAATTTGTCCGAAATTATTAACAAAACTTCTTGACTCGTACTCTCTGATATTTCCAGAACCCAATTCTCCATAACTTGCTCTTAATTTTAAATCTTTAATAAATTCTGATTTAAAAAATGATTCGTTGCTTATTCTCCATCCTGCAGAAAGTGACGGGAAATTACCCCATTTATTTCCATCGCTGAATTTTGATGAACCATCTCGTCTGATTACTGCATTAAATAAATAGCGATTGTCGTAATTGTATTCTAATCTTCCTAAGTAAGATGTTAAAGCGGCTTCGTTTATAAAACCTCCAACAACTGGTGAATCTCCCTGATTTAAAACTTCATAATACTGACCTGTTCCAGAATTCATTGGCAGATTTCTCTTGGTTCCATAAATCTGATTGTAAGTATCTTTTTGGAACGTCTGACCTACTAAAACTGTAATATCGTGTTTCCCAAATTCTTTTTTGAAAGTCAGTGTATTTTCAAATAACATCGTTTCTGATCTTCCTTTATTTTGATCGGTCTGAGATGGATCCTGAGGCTGGTTTAATGTCCAGCTTCCTTTTTTTCTCATGTATTTATAAGAATCAAAACTAGTTTCATATCCAAAATTAAAACGGTATTTCAACCAAGGCACAAATTTTAACTCTGACCAGATGTTTCCTCTAATTCTAAAGTTTTCGTTTGTTGTATTAGAAAAATCAGCAAGTGCCAGAGGATTTGTTCCAAAAGTATCTGCAACACCTTGTTTTCCATATCCGTATCCGCCCGGATTTGAAGCGTCGTAAAGCGGAATTGTAGGCGTCATTCTGTAAACATCAATAATTGGGTTTCCAGACATTTCATCTGTTTTGGCATTACTAATGGCTAAGTTTTCTCCAATACTAAAAATTCCTTTTGTACCGCTTGAGTTTACACGAAATGAAATTCTGTCGAAATCAGTTCCAACAACAGTTCCTTCATTTCCAAAATAATTTCCAGAAAGAAAAAATGTAGAATTCTCGTTTCCTCCGGAAAAACTTGCATTATAATCCTGAATCATTCCTGTTTGAAAAGTTGCATCCTGCCAGTCAGTATCAACAGCCATATTCAGGTTTTGTCTCGGAAGTCCGGCATTATCATAAGCCATGTTGTTGTATTTGGCAAACTCTTCGGTTCCCATCAAATCGTAACGAGGCATAACCTGAAAGCTTGTTTTTGCCGAAACTTCAACTTGCAGCGGTCCTTTTTTACCTTTTTTAGTCGTAATAATAATTACCCCATTTGCTGCTCTGGAACCATAAATAGCAGCGGCAGAAGCATCTTTTAAAACCTGAATCGATTCGATATCATTTGGGTTAAAATCACGATTTGCCGTTGTTACCAAACCATCAATTACATAAAGCGGATTGGCATTTTGAAGGTTCTTTAAACCACGAATTTCAATATTAGCTTCCTGTCCGGGACGTCCGCCGCCGCGAACTTTTACTCCCGTAACTAAACCTTGTAATCCGTCAGCAACTGTAGTTACCTGTCTTTTTTGAATTTCAGTGGCTTTTACCAGTGCTACAGCTCCTGTAAGGTCTTTTTTCTGCTGCGAGCCGTATCCTACTACTACAATTTCGTCTAGTTTTGTAGCATCTTCTGCTAAAGCAGCATTTATTGTTGTTTTGCCGTTAATCGCGATTTCGGTTGTTTTATAACCCTGAGAACTAAAAACCAGTGTCTGGTCTGAGCCTGTGGTTATTTTATACGTTCCATCGAAATCGGTTACAGCGCCGTTTTTAGTGTTTTTAATGACAACGTTAGCAAACGGAATTGGTTCTCCTGCTGCAGAAGCTACTTTTCCCGTTATGGTTATTTGCTGTTGTGCATACGATTGTTGTAATAATAAACTAAAGAAAAACAAGAGGTAATATCTCTTCTTTAAAATTTGAGTGATCTTTGTTTTCATTGATTTGTCATTTAGATAGTTTTCTTTTTTGGTTGGTTTTACGATTGTTTTTTTACTAATTCTAGTCGGCTCTTATGCGCACAAAAAAACAAATACTTTTACTAGCTGCTAATAATTCGTTCATTTTGTTTCAAAATTGTTAATGGAATATTTTTTCAAACTTTATTTTAAAGACAATGTATTTTTTAAGCCTAAAAATTGTCAATATCATTTATTTGAAAATCCAAAGTAGATGATTTTAATTCAAAATAAAATGCTTCTTTTGTGTCAATTTCTATCTCAAATGATTCAAATTGTATAAAAAAGACGAGAAAAACAGAGGCTTGCAACATTTTGTTGAAAATTGACACGATTTGAATAAGCCCTTGTTTTATCCTAAAAAACACAGCTATGCGTAAATTCTTTCTTTTTGTATTTTTTTTGATTTTTTCAATAAATTTTATTGAAGCACAAGAATATTATTTCAAACATTTTCAGGTTGAAGAAGGACTTTCTAACAACACCGTTTTGACCTCTTTGCAAGATGATGACGGCTTTATGTGGTTTGGAACAAAAGACGGTTTAAACCGATTTGACGGCTATCGTTTTAAAACTTACAGAAGCAATGCCGATCCAATTCATAGTTTAGGAAGCAATTATATTCAGTCTTTACACGAATATAAAGGTGTTATCTGGGTAGGAACAGATAAAGGTTTGTACCAATACGATAAAAAAACAGATCAGTTTACGGTTTTAAACGAAGCTATTAACGATCGTATCAACGATATTAATCACGATAAAAATGGAAATATCTGGTTTATTTCAGGAAATATTCTTTATAAATATTCGACTTCAAAAAAAGAAACCAAAACTTTTAACCCAAATAAGTATTTTATTGCCACTTCGATTTCCAGAGATGCAAACGGGCAGATCTGGGCTTCTTCCTTAAATAAAATTTACCGCTATTCCGAAGAAAATCTTTCGTTTGAAAATATTCCTGTAATGCCTCCGTCCAATTCTGCTAATTTCAGGATTACGGTTATTTATGCTTTAGACCAAAACAATATTGTTATAGGAACGCAAGACGACGGCGTTTTACTTTATAACATTCAAAACAAAACAACTTCGAGTTTAGAATTTTCGACAAAAAAACCTGTTTATGTCCGCCAGTTTAAAAAGAAAGGAAACGACGAACTCTGGATTGCAAGCGAATCTGGGGTTTATGTTTATAATCTAAAAACGAAGTTGAGCGTAAATCTCAAAAAAAATTACAATGATCCATACGCAATTTCAGATAATGCGGCGTATTCTATAACTATTGATAAAGAAAACGGAATTTGGGTTGGAACGTATTTTGGAGGCATTAATTACCATCAAAAACAATACACACAGTTCAAAAAATATTTTCCGCAGAAAGGGCAGAATTCTATCAGCGGAAGCGCCGTTAGAGAAATTCATAAAGATGATAAAGGCGATTTGTGGATTGGAACCGAAGATGCAGGCTTAAACCGATTTAATCCGAAAACTCAAATCTTTACTTCGTATTTGCCAAACGGAAGTAAAAGCAGTGTTTCGTATTATAATATTCATGCTTTAATGCCCAGAAAAGACAAAATCTGGGTGGGAACTTTTGAGCATGGTCTGGATGTTTTAGACCGAAATTCGGGCGCGGTTATCAAACATTACAGCGCCAATAATCCGGGTTCGGGATTGCGAAGTAATTTTATTTTTTCTTTTTATGTAACCAAAAAAGACGAATTAATTGTAATTACAACAATGGGGCTTTATGTGTATAATGAGCAGAAAGATACTTTTGATACTCTAAAAACATTTCCTGAAACCACACATTATACGACTTATAAAGAAGACAGCGACGGAAATCTCTGGGCTGGAAGTTACCGCGATGGTTTGTTTTATTACAATCCGAAAACCAAAAAGAAAGAGGTTTTTATTTACGATTATAAAAATCCGAACGGCATCAGCAATAATTCTATCAATTATATTTTTGAAGACAGTTCTAAAAATTTATGGTTTGCTACCGAAAACGGATTGGATTTATTTGATAAAAAAACAAGAACGTTTAAAAAATTCACCACCAAAAATGGATTCCCGAGTAATGTCGTGTATTCGATTCTAGAAGACGATTCTAAAAATTTATGGCTTACGACTTCAAAAGGTTTAGTAAAATTTGGCCCGGATCATAAAAGCATCAAAATTTATACAACCGCAAATGGTTTATTGAGCGATCAGTTTAATTATGCATCGGCTTTTGAGGATGCAAACGGCGATATGTATTTTGGAAATTTAAACGGAATGATCAGTTTCAACCCTAAGAATTTTACCAAAAACAAATACACGCCTTCGATTTTCATCACCAATCTTCAGATTAATAATAAGGATATTGATGCCAACGGAAATGATTCACCAATTAAACAATCTATTTCGCATATTGATGAACTGGAATTAGACAACAGCCAGTCGTCATTTAATCTTGAATTTGCTTCTCTAAATTACACAGCGCCGGAACTTACAGAATATTGGTATAAACTGGAAAACGTTAACAACGACTGGGTTTATCTGGAACGCAACAATAAAGTTTTCTTTACAGAATTAGCGCCTGGTGATTATGTTTTTAAAGTAAAATCGCTGAATAGTTTTGGTGTCTGGAGCAAAGAAGTAGAACTGAAAATCAGAATTCTGCCTCCGTTTTGGGCGAGTTCTTATGCTTATTTTTTCTATTTTCTGCTAATATGCGGTTCGTTTTATTACATCATTCGTTATTCGCAGAATTTAACGCAGATTAAAAACAACCGAAAAATAAAACATCTAAACGACGAAAAAGAAAAAGAAATCTATCAGGCCAAAATTGACTTTTTTACCAATGTGGCGCACGAAATCAGAACACCTTTGACGTTGATAAAAGGGCCTTTGGAAAAACTTTTGGTTATGGAACACAAATCTCCTGAAGTACCTCAGAATCTTTCTATAATGAAGAAAAACACGTCTCGTTTATTAAAACTGGTAAACGAATTACTGGATTTTAGAAAATCTGAAATTGGCGGTTTAAAACTCACTTTTGTAGAAGCCAATATTTCGTCGATGGTTCGGAATTTACATTTGAGATTCAGCCAGTTGATTGAAGAACGTGAAATTGAATTTGAACTCGAACTGGGCGAAAAAGACATTTTTGCTTTTGTAGATAAAGAAGCTTTCAAAAAAATTCTGAGTAATTTGATGAGCAATGCTATTAAATATTCTACACATAAAGCTTCGATTACGCTTTTTAGAGATGAAAAGAAACTGACTTTAATTGTAAAAAATGACGGAAATCTGATTCCTTTTCATTTAAAAGATAAAATTTTTGAACCGTTTTTCAGGGTTGATAATATGGATACGACTTCGGGAACAGGAATTGGGCTTTCACTGGCGCATTCCTTAACACAGCTGCACAACGGAAACCTACAGGTGATTCCGGACTCGAAGGTTAATATTTTTGAGCTTGTGGTGCCGCTTCGTCAGGAAGAAGAATTTATGTTTTATAATGAACCTGAAAAAGAAGAAGTCGAAACGGAATCTGAAACTGTAGAAATCGAAAACAAACACGAAAAAACACAGCTTTTAGTAGTCGAAGACAATGAAGATTTATTGAATTTTATTACGACTGAATTAGCGCCGTTTTACACCATTTTAAAAGCGGATAATGGCGAAAATGCCTTAAAAATAATTCATAACGAAAATATTCAATTGGTTATAAGCGATGTTTCGATGCCGGTTATGGACGGAATTACATTGTGTAAAGAGATTAAAACAAATCTCGAAACAAGTCATATTCCGGTGATTTTGCTTACTGCTAAAAACTCGCTGAAATCGCAAATTGACGGTCTTGAAGTGGGTGCCGATGCGTATATCGCAAAACCTTTTTCAATGGACTATTTAAAAGTTCAGGTAAATAATTTGATTGAAAACAGAAAGCAGATTATGAATTATTATGCGAGTTCTCCGCTTTCGCACATTAAAAGTATTGCACACAACAAAACGGATGAAAAATTCCTGAAAAAACTCGACGAAGAAATTCTGAAAAACATCACCGATTCTGATTTAAGTGTAGAATCTCTGGCTGAAATCATGAATATGAGCCGTTCAACTTTATACCGAAAAATTAAAGACATTTCGAATCTGAGTCCAAATGAGCTGATTAATATCGTACGTTTAAAACGTGCTGCTGAATTACTTTTAAACGAGAATTACAAAATGTATGAAATCGCCGAAATGGTGGGTTATAAATCGCAGACGAGTTTCGGACGTAATTTCCAAAAGCATTTTACGATGACGCCTTCGGAGTATATCGCGATGAATAAGTGAGTTTTTAGTCGTAGTTTTCAGTTTGGACTTCTGGACTATCTTTTATAATTAAAAGTGGACTATGGGGATTTTTTATAATGAAGGTAAATTTGCTCTAAATTTTAAATTTGATGAACATACATTTTATACAACACGAAATATTTGAAGCTCCGGGAGCGTATTTAAACTGGGCAAAAGAAAGAAATTATCAAATTTCTTTTTCTAAAGTTTATGAAAACGAACCCCTGCCCGATTCAGCAGATTTATCGATTTGCTAATTGTCATGGGCGGGCCTCAAAGTCCGAATACGACTTTGGAGGAATGTCCGCATTTTAATGCTGCTGCCGAAATAAATTTGATTCAAAAATGTATTTCTGCAGGAAAAGCTGTTGTTGGTGTATGTTTAGGATCGCAGTTAATTGGCGAAGCATTTGGAGCAAAAGTCAAGCAGAGTCCCGAAAAAGAAATTGGTGTTTTTCCTATTACGTTGACAAAACTGGGTACCGAAGATGAAAAAATAAACCATTTCGGCACACCGTTAAACGTTGGACATTGGCACAATGATATCCCAGGGCTGACACCAGAAAGTAAAGTTTTGGCTTTTAGCGAAGGCTGTCCTGTTCAGATTGTTTCCTATTCTAATCTGGTTTATGGTTTTCAATGTCATATGGAATTAACCACAGAAGTCGTATCTCTTTTAATTGAAAGTGAAGATGATTTAGTCGCTGCAAGCAAAAAACACAAATTTGTTCAAAATCCTGAAACGATTCTGGCTTATGATTACAGCGAAATGAATGCAAAACTTTTTGAGTTTTTGGATAAACTTACTGCTGCATATAAAGCTCAATAATTATTGCAATTCATTGATTCTGTCCAGTAATTCAAATTCATCTACAGGAAGTAACTGAAGCGCCATTTCGAGCATTAAGGCAATATCTGTGTCTTTATTTGCATTTTGTTCTAATGTCAAAATACATGATTTCAAAATTTGTGTAATCATACAGCTCAATTCAGTATAACTTGTCAATTCAATTTTTACTTCATACCTGTTTTTTTCTACCGAAATAGGTTTTAAAGTATTTAAATATTGAACAGCTAAGTTTTTAAATTTCTCTAATTCTTCATTCATTTCCATTTCTTTATTTTTTTACAAACATAAGAGTAAGAAAGCTAAAAAATGGGAATGTATATATCCAGTCAGATTTGACTGTTTTTGTTTAAATACAAATGAGCATTTTTATTCCAGACTAAACAAAACTGACTTGCGTTAGGTAAGAAAAAATTCACTATTTTTAAACTAACCTTCATTTTTGTACTATGGCTGATAAATCAAAATTTTTAAGTTCTATTTTTAGGCATCTTGATGGCCTTGTAACTGCTCCTGTGGCAATTGCATTTAAAAATAAATCTGTTTTAGAATTTATCTTAAATAAAGAAAAACTCACTTTATCTGAGCTTACTGCTGCTTTTAATGCCAATGAAGGATATCTGAATGTGGGTTTAAGAGTTTTGGCGTCTCAGGGTTTTCTGGATTATGAAGTTGATAATCAAACACAGGAAATTACGATTTCGGTAAACGAAAAAACCGAAATCGCTTTTTCATTGTTTCATCTTTATGAAGATGTTGTGGCTTTACTTCAGTTATCGATTCAGTTTCATCCTCGTTTGTTTGAAGATATTCCGTTTGAGAAACTCAATCTTATTTTTGAAAAATATAAAACGAGATACGGAATTGAACCGTCAGCTGATCCGTTGAAAAACAGCATTCAGGAACAGATTTTAAAACATATCGAAGGTTATTTAATTGGACCTACAATAGTTCGTCTGGCAATGAACGGCATGTTTCATAAATATTTTATGGAAACTTCTTTCAGACCTGAAGAGTTTCATAAATCGCCGGAAAACTTCAAAAAAATATTAGACTTTTTTGTTCATTTAGGCTGGTTTATCGAAAAAAACGGCAATTATCAGTTTACCGAAGCCGGTTTGTTTTTTGCCAAAAGAGCCAGCGCTTACGGCGTTACGGTTTCGTATTTACCGACATTCGCCAAAATTGAAGAATTAATTTTTGGCAATCCGGATGTGTTAAGAACCGCCGAAGGTGAAAACGAACTTCATGTAGATCGTGAAATGAATGTTTGGGGAAGCGGAGGCGCTCATGACACTTATTTTAAAGTCGTAGACGAAATTCTGATCAAGCTTTTTAATCTTCCAATTGAAGAACAGCCAAAAGGAATCCTGGATATGGGCTGCGGTAACGGCGCTTTTCTGCAGCATATTTTTGAAGTGATCGACAGACAGACCCTGCGGGGAAAATATTTAGATGAATATCCTATATTTCTTGTTGGCGCCGATTATAATCAAACCGCTTTAAAAGTTACCAGAGCCAATTTAATAAAAGCTGATATTTGGGCAAAAGTTATTTGGGGCGATATTGGACGTCCGGACATATTGGCTAATGATCTCAAAGAAAACTATAATATTGATTTGAAAGACCTCTTGAATGTAAGGACTTTTTTAGACCATAACCGAATCTGGCAGAATCCAATTCATGTTAATAAAAACAGAGTCAGTAAATCTACAGGTGCGTTTGCTTACAGAGGAAAAAGAATCAGTAATAATCTCGTTGAAGATAATCTGCTGGAACATTTACAAAAATGGTCTCCGTATGTGCATAAATTTGGATTGCTTTTAATTGAGCTTCACACCATAAATCCTAAACTTACAGCCGAGAATATAGGCGGAACTCCTGCAACGGCTTATGATGCCACTCATGGTTTTTCTGATCAGTATATTGTTGAAATTGATGTTTTTAATGCCATTGCAGCAGAAGCAGGATTATTTCCGGATAAATCTGTTTTTAAGCGATTCCCAAATGCCGATACCGCTACAGTAAGCATTAATTTGCTGAAAGGAAAATAGAGTTCAAAAACCTTTTTAAAGCATACAAATACTAAGTTTCTATGTGTTTTAAAAATTACTTTCGCAAAAACAATTTTAATATAGTTGACAAAAGCAACTAATTTTATATATTTGCATTTCTATAATGCAATATTTTAAATTATGACTACTACAACTTCAAAAATTAGAAGTTTTAACCGTTTTTATACTTCTCATTTAGATTTATTAAGCCAGCATTATCTGGAAAGTGATTACTCGATAACTGAAGTTCGAATTCTTTACGAAATCAGCGAGAACAAAACTATTACCGCTCAAAATATAACCGAAATCCTCAATCTCGACAAAGGATATGTAAGCCGAATTTTGAAACGTTTTTTAAAAGACAATCTTATCAAAAAAGCGTCTTCACCAGATGATAAGCGTGCTTTTAATATTGAACTCAGCAGTTTAGGAAAACAATTGCTAAGTTCGTTGAATGCTAAAGTAAATGAGCAGATTGAAAATAAAATTGAAAATCTGAATTTCTTCGAGAAAGAGAATCTTGTCAATTCGATGCATACTATAAAAAACCTGCTCTCTGAAAGTAAACCGCTTCGAAGTGATATTATGTATCGTCATGAAATTAAACCGGGCGATTTTGGTTATATTATTTATCTGCATGGGATTATTTACAGCAATGAATCGAATTTTTCTAATGAATTTGAAAAATATGTCGTTAAGACTTTCTATGATTTCTTAGAAAATTATTCTCCAGATTATGACCGTATCTGGATAGCAGAATATAATAACAAAATTGTGGGTTGTATTGCTATTCAGCATCAATCAAAAGACGAAGCACAGCTGCGATGGTTTCTGCTTGATCCGTCATTTAGAGGTTTGGGAATTGGTAAAAAACTATTGACTGATGCGGTAGATTTTTGCCGTGAAAAGAAGTTTAAAAATGTGTTTCTGCTTACAACAAACATGCAGGACAAAGCGCTTGAAATGTATAAAATAGCTGGTTTTAAACTCACAGAATCTACAGAAGTAAACCAATGGGGGAAAACGTTTAAAGATGAACGTTACGATCTTGATTTGGCGTGATTTTAGTTTTTTTAAAGCTTCAGAGAAGCTTAATATTTATAGCAATATTCATTTACAATATAAAGCTCCAGCGGAGTGACCTATTTTCTAATATAAGATATGGCGCTCCGCCGGGGTTTATACAGATAAAAAAATCCTCCAGCCAAAAAAATTAAAAAAGAGGCTGTTCCAAAAGCGGAACAGCCTTTCTTATACACAAAAATCTAAGCCAAAGAAAACCAACTTTTGACATCGTCTTCAATGGTTTCTTTTACCAAAAGATTATCAAATTCGTTGGTTACAGGATTATATTGATACGCTTTCTGCCAATCCTGAATATTTAAAACGATTTGTTCAACGGCTTTACAAATAAATAAAAGTTCATCATTTTTCATGGTTGGATGAAGTGAAACTCTTACCCAGCCCGGTTTTTCGGTTAAATTTTTCTGAAGGATTCCGTTTGTGATTTCGGTTGATTTTTCTTCATCAATATTCAATAAAAAATGAGCGTATGTACTGGCACAAGACCACCCGCCCCTAACCTGAATTCCAAAACGGTCATTCAATAATCGTACGATTAAATTGTAATGAATATTCTCGATCGTAAACGAAACGCAGCCAATTCTTTCTGTTTTTAAATCTCCCAGAATGGTTAAACCTTTTATTTTCTGCAATTCAAGAAAACAAAGATCAAGCAGTTCTTTTTCTCTGTTTTTCATGTTTTGAACGTTCATTTTATTTTTCAGTTCCAGACACAAAGCAGTTCGCATAACCTGCAGAAATCCCGGTGTTCCGCCATCTTCTTTTACTTCAATAGCATCGCTGTAATGGTATCCGCCCCACGGATTGGTGCATTTTACATTTCCTCCGCCCGGATTATCCGGAAAACTGGATTGGTATAATTTTTCATTGAAAATTAAAATGCCGCACGTTCCGGGGCCGCCCAGAAATTTATGGGGCGAAAAGAAAATAGCATCCAATTGTTCTTCGGGATCTTCCGGATGCATATCAATTGAAACATACGGCGCCGACGCTGCAAAATCTACAAAACAATAACCGCCGTTTTGATGCATTATTTTGGCTAATTCATGATACGGCGTAATAATTCCCGTAACGTTTGAACAAGCGGTAAATGAGCCAATTTTAAGCGTTCTGTTTTCGTATTTTTTGATTTCTTCGGCCAATATCTCCGGATCGACTAAATTGTCTTTTCCGCAGGGTAAAACCACAACATCGGCAATGGTTTCGTACCACGGAACCTGATTGGAATGATGCTCCATGTGTGTGATAAAAACTACCGGCCTTTCATTATCAAAATTGATTTTTACATTGAAAATATTGTCCTGAGAACGCAGTCCCATAATACGCTGCAATTTATTTAAAGCAGCCGTCATTCCGGTTCCTGTTGCTACAAGACAATCGGATTCATTTGCGTTTACATGCTTTTTTATCAACTCTCTTGCGTGCTGATAGGCATAAGTCGAAGCTTTTCCGGTCTGGCTGGAAAAAGAGTGCGTATTGGCGATCATTGGACCAATTTTTCGAAGCATAATATCTTCAATCGGGAAATATAATCTTCCACTGGCAATCCAGTCTGCATACAGAATATTCTGCGGGCCGTAAATCGACTCGAAACTGTGATTGACTCCAATTGTATTTTCTCTAAATTCAGAAAAATAGTTTTCGAGTTCGCTTGGTTTTGTATTCAAAATAGTATCCATTTCATTTATCATCTTAAAAGTATTTTTACTTTTTAAAGTTTTTAATACCGCTTTGAAGCCATTTGTAATATTCTTCGATATCAGGATTATACGCTGAGGTTTCTGTTAAAGAATTACTAGCGTGATCTACAATTACATAAAACGGCTGTGCATTTGCTTTATAGGTTTTAATCTGTAAATCGCTCCATTTGTTCCCGATGGTTTTGATTTTTTTTCCGGTTGTTTCAGAAACATATTGTTCACTTTCTGGCAGTTCTTTTTTATCGTCAACATAAAGCGAAATCAAAACCACATCATTATTTAAAACACCTAAAACTTTAGCGTCTGACCAGACTAATTCTTCCATTTTTCGACAGTTTACGCAGGCATATCCGGTAAAATCTAACAAAACAGGTTTTCCAGCTTTTTTGGCAAACTCCATTCCTTTGTCGTAATCATGAAAAGTGATGATATTCTGCGGACCGTATTCTGCGCCTTCCGGCAAAGCAGATTTTGTTGTTTCGGCAGTATTTTTAGCGCCTAATCCGTCTGGAGATTCGCTGTAGTACATTGGCGGAGGAAATCCGCTGATTAATTTAAGAGGTGCGCCCCAAAGTCCGGGAATCAAATAAATAGTAAACGTTAAAACGATCAATCCAAAACTTAATCTTCCTACCGAAATATGGTTTAAAGGCGAATCGTGAGGTAAAGTAATTTTTCCGAATAAATAAAAAGCCAAAGCTCCAAAAACGGCAATCCAAATGGCAAGAAAAACTTCTCTTTCTAACCAATGCAATTGCAGAACCAAATCGGCATTTGATAAAAATTTGAAGGCTAAAGCCAATTCTAAAAAGCCTAAAACTACTTTTACGGTATTGAGCCATCCTCCTGATTTTGGCAATGCGTTTAACCAGCCCGGAAATGCTGCAAATAATGAAAACGGCAGGGCAATGGCGATTGAAAATCCTAACATTCCAACAATTGGCGCAATCCCGCCTTTTGAAGCGGCTTCGACTAATAAGGTTCCTACGATTGGTCCTGTACATGAAAAGGATACAATGGCTAAAGCCAAAGCCATAAAGAAAATCCCGATTAATCCGCCTCTATCGGCTTGTGAATCGACTTTATTGGCTAATGCATTTGGCAGCATAATTTCGAAAGCGCCCAAAAAGGAACACGCAAAAACAACCAATAAAACAAAGAAAATCAGGTTGAACCAAACGTTAGTTGAAAGTGCATTCAGCGAATCGGCACCAAAAACTGCGGTTACGATTGAACCTAATAAAACGTAAATAATTACGATTGAAAACCCGTAAATCATGGCATTACGAATTCCGGCTGCTTTAGTTTTACTCTGCTTGGTAAAATAACTTACCGTCATTGGAATCATTGGGAAAACGCAAGGCGTTAAAAGCGCTGCAAATCCTGATAAAAAGGCAATAATGAAAATACTCAGCAATCCTCTGGATTCTTCTTTCTTAACGGGATTTACTGCTGTTTTTTCTGGTTTATCTACGGCTTTTACAAATGTTACATCTTCAGCAACAGCCGAATCTTTTTTTACAGCTGGAGTTTCTTCGGCGAAAGCCAATTTCTTGTCTGCCGGAATTTTAAAAGTTAATTCTTCTGTTGTGGGCGGTAAACAATTGCTGTCATCGCAAACCATAAAATCAACATCGGCTGTAATGGATGAAACGTCAGAAATGAGTTTGATTTTTTGGGTAAAAAAGGCTTTGTCTTCAAAATATTTGATTTTCATATCGAAGATTTTGTCGATCGTTTCATGACCTTTTTCTTCGGTTGTTTTTCCCACTAATTCGAATTTTTTTGGCGTATTTTTAAAGGTAAAAGCGGTTGGTGAAGGTCCTCCTTCTTCAATATATTGTCCGTACAAATGCCAGCCCGATTGTATTACGGCTTTGGCTTTTAAAATATATTCTTTATCTGAAATTTTCTCTACAGATGCTGACCACTTTACGGGATTGTACATTTGACCAAACATACTCGCCGAAAGCAGTAAAAGGAAAGTTAATATGCTATTTTTCATTGTTTTTTGGTTTGCTGTTTTACAAAAAAGAGCTGTCGGCAAAAACAGCTCTCTTAAAGGTCTCTCATAGAAAATGGCTTACTAATTCAGATTCTAAAATGAAAATAATGAAAGACGACTATTAAAATAAATTTTAGATTTAGTCTAAGTATTCAGTGTTCAATTTTTTTAGTTTTCAGTCGCAGTCACAGTTTGCAGATTACAGCGAACTGAACACTGAGACTGAACACTGGAACTGTAAACTAAAAAGACTACTTCAAAGGATTCCCGTCTTTATCCAAAGAACCTGCTTTGATGATAATCATTTTGTCTAACTGGATGTATTTCTTAACAGCATCGTTTACCTGCTGCAAAGTCACTTTTTCGATATCTTTTGGATATTGTTCTATATAGTTTGGCTCCAGACCTCTTTCTACAAAACTTAAAATAGTTCTTGCCATTCCGCTTGTGGTTGACATTCCTACTTTAAAACTTCCAATTAAATTGGTTTTCTTGTTTTCTAATTCTGTTGCGGTGATTCCGTCTTTAACCCATTTATCTACCTGAACTTTTGTAGCATCTAATCCTTTTTGAAATAATGCCGGATTGAAAGAAGCGTTTACGAACCAGTAACCACCTGTTGTAATATTTCCTCCTAAACCAGATGAAATACTATAAGTTAATCCGTCATTATCACGAACAGTCTGCATTAAACGTCCGGCAAAACCTGCTCCTAAAGTATAGTTAGCAATGTAAAACGGAATATAATCGGCATCAGTTCTTTTTAAACCTGTGTATTGCCCAATGAATAATTCGGCACTTGGTTTTTCCGGAATTGTTAATACTTCTGTTTTTGAATTGGATTTTACTGCTTCTTCAAATTTCATGTTTTCTACTACTCCGCCATTCCAGTTTTTGAATGATTTTTTTAAAGAAGCATTTAAATTAGATCCTTCTGTATCGCCTACAATAACTAAATGCATTGAAGCCGATCCGAAATATTTTTTATGAAAAGCTTTTACTTCGTCTAAAGATGCGTTTTTAATATTCGCGATGTAATCTTCAACACTTAAACTGTAATTTGGATTTGCTTTTGGATAAATAGCCTGCGATAATGCAATGCTTCCTCTTTCGCCCGGATCGTTTAAATCCTGCTGTGTATTCCCGATAAACTGCTGTTTTAAGTTTTCAAATTCTTTGGCATCAAACAAAGGATTTCTTAATTCTTCTGCCAGTAAAGTAATTACCTGATCTAAATCTTTTTTCAAGCATTTAAATCCAATATTGATTTTAAAAGTTGAGGCATTTACGCTTAAGTTTACGCCCAATTTTTGGAGTTTTTCAGAGAATTTAAACTTGTCATTTAACGTAGTTCCTTTTGATAACATTGACGCTGTTAAAGACGGAATCATATTGTTTTTTCCTTCATTTGCATAATTTCCTAACGAAATACTTGCTGCAACGGTTACGAAATCTTTAGCCGAAGTTTTTACCGAAATGACATCAATTGCTGATACTTTTTCTCTTTTGTAAGCCGAAGCTGTTTTTTCGATTATTGTATCATCATAAGCGATTTCTGTTGTATTTTTTTGTTCTGATGAAACAGCTGATTCTGATTCTTCGTGTACATGTCCATCTTCTGAATGTCTGTAATAAAACGGTCCGTTTTCAGGAATAAAGTTGTTTGCTTTTGCAGTATCCTGATTTTGGTTTCCTGATTGTTTCGGAATAAAATAACCTGTTGTGCTTTGGTCTTCAACTAAATATTTTTGTGCTACGCGAAGAACATCTGCCGGAGTTACTTTTTTCAATCTGTCAACTCCTGTTACATAATCTGTCCAGTCGCCGGCTGCAATGGCTTCGTTTAATTCTGATGCAATTACTCCAGAACCGTCTCTTGCTAAAATGGTCTGTGCACTAATTTTGGCAACTACTCTGTTTACCTCATCTTGTGTTACGCCTTCTTTTTGGATTTTTGCTACCACTTCGCTGATTTTTGCATCGATATCTTCATGTTTTGATGAGGTTGGAAAACCAACTCCAATGGTAAAAAGACCGACTTCTTTGAAATTTGTTGCACTTGCATACGTATAAATTCCTAAACGGCTGTCAACGAAAGTTTTATTTAAAATTGCAGACGGCCCGGAACCTATAATTTCTCCCAAAATATTTAAAGCAGGAAGGTCTTCGTGTAAAGCGCCCGGAATTTTATAAGCTTTGTTTATTACGCCTAATTCTCCCGGCTTTCTCACTACAATTTTTCGCGCGCCATATTGCTGCGGTTCCTGCGTATAAGGCTGCGGCATCGCGTTTGGTGCTTTTGTAATTTTACCGAAATACTTTTCGATTAAGTCAAAAACATTGTCTTTTTTAAAATCTCCAATAATGGTTAAAGTGGCATTATCCGGCCAGTAATAGGTATTATAGAAATTACGTAAAACCTCGATTGGTGCATTTTCGATATCCGATTTCCATCCAATTGTGGAGTGATGATACGGGTGTGCAATGTATGCCGAAGCCCAGATCTCTTTGTCTAATAAACTATTTGGATTGTTTTCACCGCGTTCAAATTCGTTACGTACAACAGTCATTTCGGCTTCTTTATCTTCTTTTAATAATAAAGAATTACGCATTCTGTCGGCTTCAATTTGAAGTGCCAGTTCGATTTTATCGCTTGGAAGTGTTTCGAAATAATTGGTACGATCATACCAGGTTGTAGCGTTTAACTGCGCTCCTGTATTTTGCAAAACATCTGTAATGGTGTTTCCGTTTTTTTTGTTGAAACTCGGCGTTCCTTTAAACATTAAATGTTCTAAAAGGTGTGTCGATCCTGTGTTTCCTAAAACCTCATGTTTAGAACCTACACGATATACAATCTGCACTGTTGCAACAGGTGAAGCATTGTCCTGCAAAAGCAAAACATTCATGCCGTTTGGCTGATATAAATATTCTTCTATTCCGCCTAATTCTTTTATTTTCTTGAAGTTAACTGATTTATTCTGCGCAGAAACAAGCGTGCAGAATGCTAGTGAGCAATAGCCCAGAAGGATGTGTTTTTTCATTTTTTTGAGAGATTTTTTCTTGAGTTTTCAGTCGCAGTCGCAGTTTTCAGTTATCGACTGAACAGATTAAACCAAACTGAGACTGCGACTGAAAACTGCGACTGAATACTAATTTACGATTTGCTGAAGATTTCTTTTAGTTTAGATTGTAATTCTGCTTCTCTAAGGTTTTTAGCAACGATTTTTCCGTCTGGACCAATTAAGTAATTCGTTGGCACCATTTTTACTCCGTATAAAACAGCAGCTTCGTTCTGCCATCCTTTTAAATCAGAAACATGAGTCCAGGTTAAACCGTCTTTTTCGATTGCTTTCTGCCAAAGGTTCTTTTTATCATCTAAAGAAACTCCCAAAACATCAAATCCTTTTTCGTGATAGGTTTTATAAGCTAAAACTACGTTTGGATTTTCTTTTCGGCATGGTCCGCACCAAGAAGCCCAAAAATCAACTAAAACATATTTTCCTTTGTAATCTGAAAGATTCACTACTTTTCCGTCAATATCGGTTTGAGAAAACTCTGGAGCTGTAACGCCTACTGCTGTTTTTTCGTTAAGGTCGATGGCTTCTTTTAACTGTTTTCCGTAAATTGATTTTTGTACGTCTGGAGATAAAACGGCATAATACATTTTTACCTGTTCCGGAGTTCCATACGATACAATTCGGTCATTGATTATTAAAGCAGCACCTACTTTATCTTTATTTTTTCGGATGTATTTATCGGTTAAATCATCAGCAAAAGCGGCAAGATCTTTCCATTTTTTATCCATCATGGTTTGCTGTTCAGCTGTTAATTTTACTTTTCCGTTTTGAGTTAAGGAGTCAGATAATTTATAAACAGGACCAGCGATATTCTGGATTTTTTTGAATTCGTTATCGTAGTATGATTTGTAAATATCATTTTGCCGCGCTCCACTGATTTTAGCTTTAAAAATAGAATCTTTTTTAGCTTCAATTTTAATGTCTTCGTTCTCTAAAAGAAAGAAAGCTCCATAATCTTCTCCTTTTAATTTAAGAGTATATAGTAAAGGTTCTGAAACTTTTCCTTCAAAAGTAAAAGTTCCTCCTTCTTTAATTTGTGCAGAATCTGCTATTTGTTTATTTCCTTTTTCATCTGTGTTTTCAAGATAAACCATTCCTTTATCTAATCCGGCAATAGTACCGTTGATTGTGTAACCTTCTTTTTTAGAGCAAGAAGTAGTTACAGATGCAAGTGCCAATACAATTAATGACGATTTTAAGATTGTACTTTTCATGTGAGTTATTTTTTTAGTTTTTTTGTCTCAGTTTTCAGTCCCAGTTTTCAGTTACAGTGTTGATTGAGACTGTAAACTGCGGCTATAAACTTAAAATTAAGATTTTAATAGTTCTTTTAATTTTGCTTCTAATTCTGCACCTCTTAAATTATCGCTGATAATTACACCTTTACTATCAACTAAATAGGTTGCCGGAATTGCTTTTACGTTAAATGATTTGCTTACTTTGTCATCATCTAAAAGATTATGCCATTGCATATTTTCTTGTCCTAATGCTTTCTGCCAGGCTTTTTCATCTTTGTCAATTGAAATACTTAAAATTTCAAATCCTTTTCCAGAATATTCTGAATAGGCTGTTTTTAGGTTTGGAATTTCTTTTCGGCATGGTCCGCACCAAGAAGCCCAAAAATCAACCAAAATGTATTTTTTCCCTGCTGTAATATCTTTTGCAGCATATGGTTTTCCGTCTTTGTCTTTTAAACTGAAATTAGCAATGCTGGTTCCAATTAATGATTTCGGATTTAAATCTTTATCTAAAATTTGCCCGTAGTAACTTTTCTTTGCTGTTTCAGAAAACTGATCGTACAATGGTTTTTGTTCGGGTGTAAAATAACTGTAATTTGTCATCATAAAAAACGGTCCCCACCAGGTTTCTTTATGTTTTGCAATAAGATCTAATGTTGTTTTTTCTACTTTGGTAAAAAATGCTTTTTCTTTTGCTTCAAAAACTTTCCATTGTTCAGTGCCATAAAGAGAGTCTAAAGCTTTTTTATTTCCTTCTTTTCTGGCTTTGCCTACTTTATTGCTCAATTCATCTATTCCAACATGATAAGCAGCATAATCTTTATCTAACTCTGCTTTAAAAGCCGTTTCTTTTGTGTAAAAATCATGTGATTTAGAACCTGTAACTGCTATGTCTTTAAATTTAATATACTGTCCTTCATCATTTGAAACACTGCCCGAAGCAGTAATTTTTATTTTAGAATTTTCTGCCATTACCGGAATAATTCCTTTATTTTTTCCAAACGATATATAGAAATATCTCGGTTCTTTTAATTTTCCTGTAAAGGTAAATTTACCATCTTTCAGCGTAGTTTCTGCAACCGGTAATTCTGATGAATGTGTACCACCCGGAATTAATTTTACAGTTGTTCCTTCTTCAAGACCTGTAACGTTTCCTTCAATTGTATAAGATGCCGCCACCGGAGCAGCTGTTTTTTTCTTTTGTGCCTGAGTGTTTGAAACCATAAACAAACAGATGCACAAAGCTGTTATTTTATATTTAATTGTATTCATTTTTGATCGATGTTTTATAGAAAAGCTTCCCTTTTGGAGTTCCTAATCAGGAAGCTTTTGAGTTATTATTTATCTACGTTTTGTGTTAATGTTCCGTTTCCTGGATTTTGTGTTGCTCCTTGTGGAAATGGCATTGTCCATAAATGAGAATCTGATTTTAAAGTATAGGTATTTCCGTTTGCTGTTTTGGTAAAACTAACTTTATAAACACCTTCTGCATTTAAACGTCTTGCATCTGCATAAGGAATAAGAGTCTGTACAAATTCATTATTTTTTGTTTTGTAAATAGCGTTCAAAGCAGCTGCTTTATCTGTAGTTGCAATATCCTGATAAGATGCAGGAAGAATACGTGTTTTACGAACCGCATTTAAAATAGCCAATGCTTCACTGATTTTATTATCACGTGCTAAACACTCCGCTTTTATTAAATAAACCTCAACAGTTGTAAGTCCGCCAAAATTGTACATTCCTGACAATATTGAATAGTAATACGTATCTGCTCCTACGGTTCTTAATTTCCAACGAGATTTTAAACGTGCATCCCCCGTTTCAAAACGCGCAGCTCTTTCTACTGGTATGCTTGGCTCTCTCCCTAATGAACGGCTTGAACCGTGTCTAAAAACATAGTTTTCAACATTGTTATAACCCATTGGCGAAACTGATGTTGTATAAGAATTTGGCACATCTATAATGGCTTTATTTGCTTCGTAAAAAGCTGCCCAGTCAAAGAGTTTATTATTTTCTGCTAATGCCAAATCAGCATATTTTAAAGCTTCTGTATAATTATTCATCTGCAGATAAACTCTTGAATAAAAAGCATAACCTGCCCCTAAATTTGGATGCAAAGCGGTTTGAGCAACCTTAGGCAAATATGGTAATGCTTCTTTAATGTCATTTAGAATAAAATCATACATTTCCTGAATGGTTACTTGTTTACTTGGCGCATTAATATTGGCACTTGTAATTAACGGAACTGATAATTTTGTTGACGCTGTAGAAGCTACATAAGTATCTGCATAAAAATTAGTCACATAAAAAAAGTTCATCGCACGCATTATTTTTGCCTGCGCCCAAACTATTCTCTGTTCTTGCTCAGTCGCTTTAGTAGTCGAAAGTGCATTTTCAATAATTAAATTAAAAGCCGAAATTCCGCTATAAGTTGTGTAATATGTAGATTCATCTGAGACCTTCAATGCAATACGATCTGCATTTTCGTCCCACATATAATTGGCATTATATAACCTATTACTTGTAAGTGTAGCAGCTGTTATGAATTGATCATTTAGTAAATGCGTAGCTCCTAAGATATCTAATCTTGTATTGTATTCGTCACGCAAAAAAGCTTCATAGTCTGCTAATGTTTCTGGAGATTTTGCTCCTTTTGGCACATCATTCAAGTAATCATCGCAAGATGCCAAAGTCAATCCTAAAGCCAATAAGCACGCTGCTTTTTTATATATATTTTTCATCGTCTAGTCTTTATAAATTAGAAATTAACATTTACACCCATAACAAAGCTTGGAGATATGAAACCGCCCAGCATGTATTTGGCATCTCTGCTTTTGGCAAAAGTGTATACGTTTTCTGCGTTCAAATTGAATCTTACTCCGTCTAGTTTTACTCTTTTAATAATATCTTTTGGCATTTGATACGCTAACGAAATGTTGCTTAATCTTAAATTTGACGCATCCAAAATATTAATATCTGCATACGAATAAATGGTGCGAGATTCTGAATTAAAATCTGCTTCATATTCGTAAACCGCTCTCGGAACATTGGTAAAAGCCTCATCTCCTGGCTGCATCCAACGATTTGCAATATTGTTGTTTACCACCGAAATATCGGTTACATAACCCCCAAGTGCGCCATTGTAATTGTTAGCCAACATTGGCAGGAATGTGTTTTTTACTTTATGTCCTAACTCATAAATGAAAAGAGCCGAAAGTGAGAAGTTTTTATAATTTGCTGAGGTATGGAAAGAACCGCTGTGTATAGGAACTGTTGAACCATAATCTTTGATCGCATCTAACTGACCTGGATTGTATTTCACTGCTGTACCTGAAGCATCATAAACCTGAGGCAGTCCAGTATTGCTTAAACCAGCCCATTGGTAACCATAAATGCTGTTAAAACTTGTTCCAATTCTAGGATATGCCTGTGGATAATCTAATTGTAAATAGTAAACAGGAGCTTTTACATTTACATAATCTACAGTATTTTTATTATAGGCATACAAAACGGCCGCATCCCAAGAGAAAGCAGACGTTTTTACCATTGTTCCTCTTAAGGTAACTTCGATACCTTTGTTGGTCATTTCTCCGTTATTAAGATAGTAGGTTGAATAACCAAATCCTTCTGTTGGAATTCCCTGACTACTTGCTAACAAGTCTTGTCCTTTTTTATTATATAAATCTAGAGTTCCGCTTAATCTGCTTTTAAAGAATGAGAAATCTAAACCAATATTGGTTGTTGTAGTTTTTTCCCAAGATAATTCAGGATTTGGTCGTTTACCTACACTTCCATAAGTTCCTCCAACATTGGCATTGGCATAATAAAAAGCTGTTAAATAAGGTGCAGAATCTTTGGCAATATTTCCTGCAATACCATAAGAACCACGTAGTTTAAGAGCATCAACCCAAGCAACGTTAAAAAATGATTCATTATTAATATTCCAGCCCGCACCTACAGACCAGATTGGTTTGTTTTGGTATTTACTGTCTGTTCCCCAAAGATTAGAACGATCCCAACGAATACTACCAGAAAGAGAATATTTTTTATCGTACGTATAACCTCCAGTTGAGTAAACAGAAACGTAACGGTTTTGCAATTCTTTTTCTAATGCAAAGTCGTTTTGCGACATATAACCGCCAAAAACAGATCCGTATACTTTTAATAAATCGGCTTGATTTATTGCAGTAAAAGATAAAGCTTGCGAATCGTAACCATAACGTGTGTTATCATTATATTCTTGCTTTGAATGACGGATTTCCATACCTGCAATAGCAGAAAAATCATGCTTTTCTGCAAAAGTCTGACTGAAATTTAACTGCTGACGGAAATTATAAGCATTAGAAAACTGATTCGTTTCTTTAACAATATCTCCATAAGGCAAGTTATAAACCGCTTTATTATTCACAACTGTTACCAAACTATTTACTTTATTTCGCACATAGAAAGAATCTCTGTCAAATAATTGGCTCGCACGATCTGAAGCAAATTCATATTGGAACATGGCATTGTAAGTAAATGCGTTGCTGAATTTTACATTAAACTTAGCAAATGTTCTGTTTAAGAAATTTTTGCTTTCAGTTAAGTTTCTTCCCAACTCATCCATTGGCGTAATATCCATGTTGTAAAGACCATAAGTCTGCATAGAATTAAGTGTGAAGTTATTGTAACGAGAAGCCGCAGTAGAAACAAAATTAGTTCCGTCATTATTTACTAATTGATTGTATGGCTGCCATTTATAACCCGGATTATCTGAAACAGAAGCCGAATTGATTGGCTTATAATATTGAGTATCTCCTATTCCGTAATTTAAATACGTTCCCAAATCTAAAGACAGCCAGCTGTTAATTTGTGTTGAGTTTTTCAAATTAATTCCAACCGTTTGGTTTTCAGAATACATATCCTCTAACTGATTGTCTTTATATGTTATAGAAGCATTAAAAGCATTGTTTTCGCTTGCTTTACCTAAACTAAGGTTGTGCTGCATAAAATATTGATCGCGTTTTGCATATTTTGCTACATCATCATAATATTTGTAACCTTGAGAACCCAGTTGATTCAAGCGATTATTCATATCTGTTTGAGAAATATTTCCTGCATATCCATTTAAAATAGTCTGCATTCCTAAACTTTGAAATACGGCATTATTTAATAAAGACTGTGCGTAAGTAGCTGAATTAGCGGTTTTCAAATTAGGATTTGCTGCTGCCCATCCTCTTTCTAAACCAATAATATCAGCAGAACTGGTAAGATTACCAGTATAATTTCGATAAGGCGTAACAGTTAAATTACTTGAAAACGAAATATTTGTTTTCCCTTCTTTTGCTTTTTTAGTAGTAATTACGACAACTCCATTTGCAGCGCGAGCACCATAAATAGAAGAAGCTGCAGCATCTTTTAAAACCGTTATTGTTTCAATATCTTCTAAGTTCAAATTTGGAAGATTCTCTTCGATAGTTGCATAAGGCGTTAATCTAGTATTCTCAACAGGAAAACCATCAATAACATATAAAGGTGCCATAGCATTAGTATTCATAGAAGTTGTTCCACGAATTTTTCCATCCTGATATCCAACAATACGTCCTTCTAAAATTTTATCTAAGCTGTTTAAGCGCTGTTCTTGAAAATCCTTTGCTTTTAAACTTGAGAAAGATCCTGTTGCTTTTTCTGCCGATATATCCTGATAACCAGTCTTTAAAACTAATCCTTCAAGTTCAAGAACATCTTCTTTTAAAACAACATTGATTACGCTTCTGCCTTCAACTTTAATTTCTTGTCTTACGAATCCTAAATAAGAATATGCTAAAGTCGTTTCGCTGCTTACTGCAATAATTTGATATTCTCCGTTAAAGTCTGTATTTACGCCTCTTCCCGAACCATTATCAGCAACTGCGGCACCAACTAAAGGCATTCCTTTTTCATCGGTAACACGTCCTTTTACGATAAAATCTGCCTCTTCTTTTTGTGACGTTACAGGTTTTTCTGCCGGAGCTTTTTTTGCCATTAATACAATATGGTTTCCCGAAACTTTATAATCTGTTCCGGTATTGCCAAAAATGGTATTTAAAATCGTCTCGATAGAAACATTACTTTCATTTACATAAATGGTTCTGTTTAAATCAACTGATTTTACATTATAAACAAATCTGTAATTGGTTGTGTATTCTAATTTTTCTATGGCTTTTGCAACCGTCATATTATTAGCACTGAAAGACATTTTTGCTTTTTGCGAATAGGTTACACCCGCCTGCATAACCGTGAGAGTGGTTAATAGAAATAATGTGGTCAATTTCATCTTCAAATCGAATTTCAAAAAAGGTTTGTCGAACCTAATTCTGTTCAATAGTTTTTTCATACTTTTAAAATGTTTTTTAATGTTGGTTGGTTAATTAACTGATCGCATTTATTCTACCGGGAAATGTTGGCGCATTTTCCGGTTTTTTTTATCTAATGCCGATCCTTCTTCTTTGGATTTTTGTTACATAGGCGTTTTTTTAATTGTTAATTATGAATTGTTAATTGATAATTTACTTTATTGTAATCTTGTCTCTGTCAATGATATAATCAATAGCATAACTGTCGCTGAAATATTTGAGCACCACTTCAATGGGTTCATTATCAAATCGGGCGTTAAAAATTTCTTTTCCAAGTACTTTGTTTTTATTGATGAAAGTTACATTGTAACGTCGTTCCAGTTTTTTAATAATATCATCAAACGAAGCATTTTTGAATACTAAACTTCCTTTTATCCAAGCTGTATAATATTCTGTGTTAACCTGCTCTGTTGTAATTTCTGACTGTCCTCTTTCGTTTGAGCCTTTTTCTCCAGGTTTTAAATACACTTGGTTTTCTTTGGTTTTCTGATCTTTGTATAAAGACACTTTTCCTTCAACCAAAACAACATCAGTTCTTGGATTTTCACTATACGTATCTACATTAAATTTAGTTCCCAAGACCTCAACATTTACATTCTGCGTGTTTACATCAAACGGATGTTCTTTGTCTTTTTCAACTTCAAAAAATGCTTCTCCAAGAAGATAAACTTGTCGGTTTTGATTTTTAACAAACTGAACCGGATATCGCAGCGATGTTCCTGCATTTAAATGCACAAGTGTCCCATCTGACAATTGGACTTCAAACTTTTTTCCGTACGGAATTTTGATTGTATTGTAAACTAATGCGCCTTTGGCATAAGCTTTCGTATAAACCAATCTGTCTTTTTCCTGTTTTCCAATTACATTTCCGTCTTTATCAGTTATAGTTCTGGCTTCGTTTGGATCAAGATTCTGCGATTCGTCACCCAGCTGCAGCACAATTTCATCTTCTCTCGGAATTATTACATTTTGTTTTGACTGTATTGCAGTGGTTGAATTTTTGTAAAAATAAAATCCGCCCAAAGCAACGATCAAAATCGCCGCATATTTGTAATACGATGAAAATCTTCTTTTATAAAAAACGTTATTTTCTTTTCTGATTCTTTCTGAAAGTTGTTTTCTGACTTCGGTAGAATCAAAATTGTTCAAAGCGGTATCTATTGCGTAATTGGTTTTTACAAAATCCTTAAACACAAGCTGATTTTCATCCTCTTTTAACCATTCGGTCAAGGCTTCGATTTCCTCCTGACTCGCCTGATTTGTGATAAATTTAACAATTAGTCTCTCTGACTTTTTTACTGTCATTTTAGTTATTTTTAATATTATTACGAAGCCAAAAAACAAAACCCTAACAATTTGATAAAGTTTTTTTCATTTTGATGAATTTTTTATTTTTCACAAGTTTTTTCTTTCAATAAATTCTACTAATTTGATAGAAATAAAAGAGTAAATGTTTTTATCTTTGCATTTTTTTCAGTTTTTTATTTGTAATAATTTTCAAATAGAAAATGAAAAAAACAGCTAATTTGCCTCAAATACAGCCTCTATTTAAGCCTTAAAAATTATAATTTATATATTTGTTTCTATGATAAATGCCGACTACAACAATAACGCTGTATTAATTGAGTCTCTTAAAAACGGAGATGAAATGGCATATACTTATTTAATCGATACGTATCATCATAAACTTTGCGTTTATGCTAACAGTCTGGTAAAGAATGTTTACAGTGCAGAAGATATTGTACAGAATGTTTTTATTAAGGTTTGGGAACAGCGCACGAGATTAAAACCGGAGCATTCGTTAAAAAGTTTTCTTTATAAAATGACTTATAACGAGTTTATCGATTTGTATCGAAAAAACCAGTCTTTGTTTTCATTAGAAAAATCGTATTATGACGCTTTGAACGGAATTGTTCAGGAAGAAGATTCAGAAGCTTTTCAGAGGGTTTTAAATGCGGTAAACAAAGAAATTCAGAATCTGCCTCCAAAATGCAAAGAGGTTTTTATTTTGAGTAAAAAAGAAGGTTTGACTAATATCGAAATCGCCGAGCATCTAGATGTTTCTATAAAAACCGTTGAGGCTCAAATCACTAAAGCTTTTTCTATTCTAAGAACTTCCTTAGAAGAAAAGGTAAAAAGTGTTTTGTTTCTTTTATTTTCGGCTAAAAAAAAATTCAGACTAAGTAAATTAATCTGAATTTTCCTTTTATTGTTTTAAAGCATAAATAAATCCTGTTCCCTTTTCCCCGTTTTCGAGTTCATATTCTGTTTGAATTCGCGTATAACCGTCGCCTTCAAATTCGTCGAGATAATCCCAGTTTGCTGTTAGATCATCAGAAAAAAGTACATAACAATTTATCGTTTCTGCCTGGTCTTTGGGCATCAGGATAAAACCATGATAACCTAAAGATGATCCCCAGCCTCCTTCTTCTAGTTTTCCTTTTATAATTGCTTTCTGCCATTCTCCCTTAATAGAATCCATAACCGAATGATTGGATTCACCCGGTGCCAGCGAACCATAAATAATTAAAGCCGGCATTGATTGTAAATCTTTCATTTATGATACGTATTCCATTTTTTGTTCAAAAAATTCCAAAACCGGCATTTTCATATCGTGGTAAAAAAGCACTTTCCAGTTTTCGTCTTTTGCCTGCTGTTCCCATTTTTTTCGGGATTCCATAGCGCGTTTTCCATCAAAGTCAGTTTTGTAAGCAACGTGCATTGACCAGTATATTTTTTGAGGCAAATCGTCTGCTCCGTAAAAAACAATTTCATCATCGGCTTTGATCCAGAAAACCTGATGATATTTGGTATGTCCGGCCGAAACTTCGTAGAAAATTTCATCAGTAATCTGCCCACTGTCATTATGCATTAATTCTACATTAGGCAGTTTTTTGAGCTCATTTAAAATCTCAAAAACATAAGACGGATTATTGATTTGTTCTAAAGCAAAATCTATTTCTCGTTCCTGAATGTAAATCTTAGCATTTGGAAAATTACAAACAAAGTTTCCATTCTCAAAATAACCAATTCCTTCGATATGATCTTTATGCAGATGCGAAACCAAAACTTTTGTTATTTGCTCTGGAGCAATATTATTCTTTTTCAGCATTTCATGAATAAACGGAATTCCATCATTCATAAATCCCAGACCAAAATCTAATAATATGACATCGTTATCTGTAATAACCACAAAAGGCTGAATTGCCATTTTAAGGCCTGTCTCGGTAGTTTCTTTTGTAATCAGCTTAAACTCTTTTTTAGAATCAGCTATATAATTTCCTTCTTGTAAAGCTATAATTTTCATTTTTGTTTTGCTTTAATTTTGCGACACTACAAAGTTCTTAAGATTTTCTATATTTGTAAAACCTTATTTTTCGATAAAATCAATCGATAAAACCGATTTAGAAATGGAACTTCGACAGCTTAAATATTTTCTGAAAGCAAAAGAATTACTGAATTTTACCGAAGCTGCAACTGCGCTTCATATCAGTCAAAGCACTTTATCACAACAAATTAAACAATTGGAAGATGAATTGCAGGTGCCGCTTTTTAATAGAATTGGAAAACGAATTACACTTACAGAAGCTGGAGATTTATTTTCGGTTTACGCACAGCAGTCTGTCAACAAAGCAACAGACGGTTTTGAACTTTTAAAAGATTTAAATAATCTTGAAACCGGAAAAGTAGCGATTGGTGTGACATACGCACTTCGTCATGTGGTTACAAAAGCGCTTATTTTATTTAGTTCTGAATATCCTAAAATTCAATTTGAAATCGTATTTGGAACTTCGCAGGAACTGATACAGAAACTAAATCTTTTTGAGCTTGATGTGATTCTGACTTTTGAAGAAATTGCTTCTGAGGCGCATTTTAAATACAGGGAATTATTTACGTCTCCTATGGCTTTGGTTACCTCAACCGAAACATCATTTACCAATAAAAAAAGTATTTCTTTGAGTGAAGTCAGTTCCCTGCCGCTCGCACTTCCTTCAAGTGGTTTCAGTACTACACAGTTTATAAATAAAGCTTTTAAAAAAGACAATCTCAATCCGAAAGTTACGATTGAAATTAATGATATTCCCACTTTGCTGGAATTAATCAAAACGGGAAAATGGCATACCATTTTAACTAAAACAACAATCGAAAACGAAAAAGATTTGCATGCTATTCCCATAAAGGGAGAAAATATGACCAGAACCGCGATGCTGATTTCTTTGAAAGAAGTATATGAGAAAAAAGCGGTGATTGCGTTTTTGAAAACATTGATGGAAAATTTGAAATAACTTTTTACGTCATTATTTAAATTTATCATGCTTTAATAAAAAAAGCCCTTTTCAATGCGAAAAGGGCTTAACTGCGTGTTGTATTTAGAGTTTAGAGATTCATTTTTTTAGCATCTTCAACAAATTGTTTCAAACCAATATCTGTTAACGGATGTTTTAGTAATCCTTTAATTGCCGAAAGCGGTCCGGTCATAACATCTGATCCCACTTTGGCACAATTTACAATATGCATAGTATGCCTTACCGAAGCCGAAAGTATCTGCGTTTGGTAATTGTAATTGTCATAGATTTCTCTGATTTCTTCGATAAGATGCATTCCATCTGTTGAGACATCATCTAAACGGCCTAAAAATGGAGAAACATAAGTCGCTCCGGCTTTTGCTGCCAATAATGCCTGACCAGCAGAAAATACTAGAGTTACATTGGTTTTAATTCCTTTAGAAGAAAAATATTTACAGGCTTTTACACCGTCGCCAATCATAGGCAGTTTTACCACAATCTGCGGATGTAAAGCAGCAAGCTCTTCACCTTCTCTTACCATTCCTTCAAAATCAGTTGAAATTACCTCAGCCGAAACATCGCCGTCAACGATATTACAAATATCAAGATAATGTTTTAAGATGTTTTCTTTTCCTGTAATTCCTTCTTTGGCCATTAAAGACGGATTGGTGGTTACGCCGTCTAAAACGCCTAAAGCCTGTGCTTCTTCAATATCCTGAAGATTGGCTGTATCAATAAAAAATTTCATGTTTTTTAGTTTAAGTTAAAAGTTTTTTTGCGTAAAAAAACTTTGTCAAATTTTAAACTTTGACAAAGTTCTCAGCATGCTGCAGTGAGTGAAAAATGTGCATTTCGATCGATTCTAATCTTCAAAAAACCCTTAATAAAAAAATAACTCACTTATTATTTTATTAAACTGACTTTGTTTCTTTTGTTTGATTTTCAAAATAGTAACTAAACCTTCAACCTATTTTTAAATCTCACTTTCAAAACAAATCATAATCTTAATACACATTCTCTCAATTTTATCTCACTATATTTTTGATATTAAAATCTAAAACCAATTAAATATATTGGTTGATGATGTTTTCAAACAATTCTTGCTTACCGCTTTGAAGATTTAATTCTCCGTTTTCGTGAGCGATAGTATAAAGATCTTTAAGGCTTAATTTTCCATCAGCAAAATCTTTCCCTTTTCCAGAATCGAATGAGCTGTATCTTTCTTTTCTTAATTTTTCGTAAGGAGAAGAAGTGATGATTTTGTCTGCAGTCAATAAAGCTCTTGCAAAAGTATCAGCTCCGCCAATGTGCGCTAAGAAAACATCTTCTAAATCAGTTGAATTTCTTCTGATTTTAGCATCAAAGTTAACTCCACCACCTTGCAATCCGCCGGCTTTTAAGAAAACCAACATCGCTTCAGTAGTTTCTTGGATATTATTTGGGAATTGATCTGTATCCCATCCGTTTTGGTAATCTCCTCTATTTGCATCGATGCTTCCTAACATTCCTGCTTTTGCAGCTACTTCTAATTCGTGTTGGAAAGTATGCTGTGCCAAAGTAGCGTGGTTTACTTCGATATTGATTTTGAAATCTTTGTCTAAACCATAATTTTTCAAGAATCCAATTGCTGTAGCCGAGTCAAAATCGTATTGGTGTTTTGATGGTTCCATTGGTTTTGGCTCAATAAAGAAAGTTCCTTTAAAACCTTGAGCTCTTGCGTAGTCTCTAGACATTGCTAAGAATTGTGCCATGTGGTCTAATTCTCTTCCCATATCTGTGTTTAGTAAAGACATATAACCTTCTCTACCACCCCAGAATACATAGTTTTCTCCGCCTAAAGCGATAGTTGCGTCCAAAGCTAATTTTACTTGTCCACCAGCTCTTGCTACTACATTAAAATCTGGATTTGTAGCTGCTCCGTTCATGAATCTTGGGTTTGAGAAACAGTTTGAAGTTCCCCAAAGTAATTTAATTCCAGATTCTGCTTTTTTCTGTTTTAAGTAATCTGTAATAAAAGCCAAACGTTTTTCTGATTCTGCAAAAGTTGCTCCTTCAGCGATCAAATCGTAATCGTGGAAACAGAAATAATCGAATCCCATTTTGCTGATAAATTCAAAAGCTGCATCTGCTTTATCTTTTGCAGCCTGATATGGATCTGACGAAGCATCCCAAGCAAATTGCTGTGTTCCTGGTCCAAATGGGTCGCTTCCTTGTCCGCAGAATGTATGCCAATATGCGATAGCAAATTTAAAGTGCTCACGCATTGTTTTTCCAGCTACAATTTGGTCTGGATTATAATATTTAAATGCCAGCGGATTATCAGATTCTTTTCCTTCAAATTTAATTTGGCCGATACCTTTGTAGTATTCTTTATCTCCTAAAACTATCATTTGATTTTTTTATTTATTTGTTAATATTAATTCTAATTCTTGTTTCCATTTTTTATAAGCCGTTTCGTAAGGTTCTTTGTTGTGCAGCGGTAAAAACGTCATTACATGGTCGTTGTCACTCACATTAGCACCAAACTTGCTGTAATCACCATCTTTTAAACCAACTGCTCTCGCCGCACCAACCGCTCCTGTTGTATTGTAAATTTCGATTTCGTGGCCAATTAAAGTCGCCACGGTATTCGAGAAAATCTCCGAACGGAAAAGGTTATCATTTCCTGCTCTAATCACATTAATCGTCGCATTGTCGTCTTTTAAACATTCCATTCCGTATACAAATGAAAAAGCAATTCCTTCAAGAGAAGCTCTAAACAAATGTGCGCTGTTGTGAATATTTAAGTTGAGGTTTAAGAAATGTGTTCCAATAGTTTTATTGTTGAACATACGCTCAGCGCCATTTCCAAAAGGAATCACGACAACTCCTTCTGATCCAACTTCAACATTTGAAGCTTTTTCGTTCATAACCTCATAACTTTCGTTGCCCATATTATTACGAAGCCATCTGTACTGAATTCCTGCTCCGTTAATATTTAAAAGTTTACCCACTCTTGGCGTTTCCAGTTCGTAGTTTACGTGAACGAAATTGTTTACTCTTGTGCTTTTTCCAGACGACATTTCACTTACCGCATAAAATACGCCCGAAGTTCCGCCAGTCGCAGCCACTTCTCCCGGATTTAAAACATTTAATGACAATGCATTGTTTGGCTGATCTCCCGCTCTGTACACAATCGGAATTCCAGCTGGAAGACCAGATTCTGCCGAAGCTTTTTCAGTAACAACTCCCTGATTCGTAAAATTTTCTACGATTTTTGGCGTCAATGATTTGTCGATTCCGTAGTATTCCAAAAGCCAGTCGGCTACTTTATTTTCTTTATAATCCCAAAGCATTCCTTCAGACAAACCATTTTTGGTAGTCGTTACTTCGCCCGTTAATTTCAAAGCGATGTAATCTCCCGGAAGCATATATTTAGAGATTTTATTGTAAACTTCAGGTTCGTTTTCTTTAACCCATTTCAGTTTTGAAGCTGTAAAATTCCCTGGCGAATTCAATAAATGCGACATGCATTTTTCTTCTCCAATTTCGGCGAAAGCTTTGTTTCCAATTTCCACCGCACGGCTGTCACACCAAATAATTGAATTTCGAAGTGCGTTTCCGTCTTTATCGACAATCACCAATCCGTGCATTTGGTACGAAATACCAATTCCCTGAATTTTAGAGGCATCAATATTAGCTTCTTTAATCGCTCTTTTAGTCGCTGTACAAATGTGCTGCCACCAGATTTCAGGATCCTGTTCTGCCCAATCCGGGTGAATCGAAAGGATTTCCATTTCGTTCTGTGGTTCATTCAAAACGATTATTTTTTTACCCGTTTCTGCTTCTACCAAGGCTGCCTTGACAGAAGAACTTCCAATATCATATCCGATATAATACATACTTACAATGATTCTCTTATTATTAAATTTGTCGGCACATAACACTGCGTTTCTTCGTCATGCGTAATAAATGCCGCTGCTTTGGTTCCTAATTCTTTAAAATCAGTTGAGACAACCGAAATTCCTTTGTATATAAATTTTTTCATTGGCGTTTCGTTGTACGACAAAAACCCAACGTCTTTCCCCGGCTCATAATCTTTCTCTTTGCACTGCTCTAAAAAGTGTCCCAAAATCCTGTCGCTTACGCTTATATAAGCAATTCCTTTCTCGATATTGAACTTTTTAGGATCTGTAATCACTTCATACTCAAAGCCGAAATCAGCACAGAATTTTTTGAAAAACTCAACTGTTTCTTTGGGGTGATTTGTAAAATCCGGATACACAAATTGTATCTTTTTATACTTTTTAAACAAATCAACTGCTTCTGTCAATGAATTATAAAATGCTTTCCCAAAATCCTGAAAAACATAATTATTTGCTTTATCTGCCTGAATATTCCAGTCTATCAAAAGCAGTTTATCTTTTGAAATTGCCGACAACGCAGGAGCAATTTCTTTGTGATCAAAATTCATGACCACGTATTTGTAATACTTCCCGATTCCGTTATTGATGATCGTTTTAAAAACATCAATATTATAATGATGAAACTGCACATCGGTAATCACATTATCCGGCAGATTATTCACAAACGAATGATACAAAACCTCTTTATATGCCTTAAAAGTGTCTAAAACCAAAAGCACTTTTCTTGTTTCACCCGCCACATAATATCCTTTATTGGGTACAGATTCGATCGTATTCTGTTCTTTTAAAATCGTATACGCTTTAAAAACTGTATCTCTCGATAGCTGATAGGTCTTGCAGATTACATTTACTGACGGAAGCAAATCTCCCTTTTGTAAAATGTTCTCGGCAATAGCATTTGTAATTCCATCAACCAATTGCTGGTACTTCGGAATATCACTATCGTGATTAATTATAAATTCAAATTTTTCTTCTTCTTTTAACATACCGTTCTGTTCCGTTCTGTTATGCTAAAGTAGCTAAAAAACTTTTATAAAAAATCATTTTATGCATTAATTATGTTAAGTTTTTTAAATTCTATATTTCAATAGTTTGGGCGTGTGCTTGTCCCGATAGCTATCGGGAGGCTATACATTTCATAATAATTTTGTCATTGCGACGAACAAACAGCCTCACTGCAATTTGATTCAGCAAATGTGATTGCTTCGTTCCTCACAATGACAAAAAAAAAAGCAAAATCAAACCAACACAACCGATTGTAATTTTTGCTAAATTTTTTTATACAAAAAACTAATCAATTAATCTTCTTATTCCATACGGATCAATTGTTACAATCGAACCATCTTCTAAATAATCAATTTTAGTTACTTTCATGCTTCTTAAATGTGTTACGCCTTTTGACAAACTTGAATCATGATAAAATAAATACCACTCATTTTCAACCTCACAAATAGAATGATGAGAAGTCCAGCCCACAACAGGATTCAAAATTCTTCCCTGATAGGTAAATGGCCCATACGGATTATCGCCAATAGCGTAACAAATAAAATGGGTATCTCCTGTTGAATATGAGAAATAATATTTTCCGTTGTATTTATGTACCCATGAAGCTTCAAAAAAACGACGGTTATTATCGCCGGCTAGCAGGATTTCTCCTTTTTCATCCAAAATTTTAATCTCTTTTGGTTCTTCTGCAAGTTCAAGCATATCGTCGCGAAGCAAAGCTACAATTGGTCCTAAAGCGGGTTCATTTTCAGAAGGTTCTTCGTTATTCTGGTCGTATACATTGTTTCTGTATTTCTGCAATTGTCCGCCCCAGATACCGCCAAAATAAATATAATGTTTTCCGTCTTCATCTTCAAAAACCGCAGGATCAATACTGTAACTTCCTTTTATTGCATCTGGCTGAGGTACAAAAGGCCCGGAAGGAGAATCGCTGATCGCTGCTCCAATCTGGAAAATTCCATTGGCACGTTTGGCAGGAAAATACAAATAGTACTTTCCGTTTTTATGTGCTGCATCTGGCGCCCACATTTGTTTTTCGGCCCAGGCAACATCATCTACGTGAAGCGCAACACCATTATCTACGGCTTTTGCTGTAATACTGTCCATTGAAAAAACGTGATAATCTTCCATTCCAAAATGATCTCCATTATCATTAAACGGAATTCCGGCATCTATATCATGCGATGGATAAATATAAATTTTACCATTAAACACATGCGCCGACGGATCGGCTGTGTAAATATGAGAAACTAAAGGCTTTGAAATCGCCAGTTCATTAATTTCATCGAAATTAATTTGTTCAATGCTGTCTTCAGGCATAGTGATATCTTGGTTTTAAATAATTAAGTTCTTCTTTGTTTTAAATCGGTTTCGATCTGCACTTCCATTTCTTTATTGATTTTATAGAAAAACAATAATCCGGCTCCTATTAAAAATGGAATTGCTGGAAAAATGCTGACCAATAATTTGATTCCGTTAATCGCAGTTTCTGTTTGTACAGCAGAGTTTGGCGTGTAATGAAAAAATCCTAAAAACAATGTTGTCAAGGCACCGCCAATACTTAATCCGGCTTTTAAGCCTACCATCATGGCAGAGAAAATAATTGCTGTGGCTCTGCGATTGTTAAGCCATTCCGAATAATCGGCCACATCGGCAATCATTGCCCAAAGAATTGGAATTGTAATTCCGTAGAAAAATCCGTGTAGAATTTGGGAGAAAAACATTAAGCTGACTGATGTTGACGGAAAGAAATAAAAAGCGATAATAAAAAGCGTTGAAATGAATAAGAACAATCCGAATACATTTCGCTTTCCATATTTATCTGCCAGGTTTTTAGACAACGTGATTCCTACGATCATAAAGATAATGCCGCCTGCATTGAATAATCCAAATCCAGCAGAAACGGGATCATTACCAAAATGATTTAACCCAATAGCCGATAAGGTATCTAAAATAGGCTGGATAAAAAGTGCTAACTGCTCTTTATCTACATAATTTTCAAAATAATATACATACGAACCGCCTTTCATTGCCAGTGTAATAAAAACCAAAGTTGTAAGCGAAAGCATGATTACCCACGGTCTGTTTTTTACCAAATCGCCTAAATCTTCTTTTACACTTGATTTTTGCTCGGGTTTGGGAATGATTCTTTCTTTAGTCGTTAAAAATGTGATTAAAAGCATGATGGTTCCAATGATGGCTAAAACCGTCATTACTTTTTCGATACCAATTGCTTTGTCTCCGTTTCCGGCACTTTTTATAATTCCGAGCATAAAAACCTGAACAAAAAACTGGGCAAACATAACCGCAACAAAACGGTATGATGACATACTGTTTCTTTCGGACATATCGCCTGTAATAACTCCACTTAAAGCAGAATACGGCAGATTATTTCCTGCATAAAAAAGCAGCAGTAAAGTATAAGTTACAACGGCATAAATTACTTTTCCTTTATAAGAGAAATCTGGAGTTGAAAATGCCAATAAAGCCACAACTCCAAGCGGAATTGCAGTTGCCAGAATCCACGGTCTGAATTTCCCCCATTTTGTACTTGTTCTATCTGCTAAAACACCAATAATGGGATTAAAAATAAAAGCGGCAACTAAACCAACAATCAGCATTATAATAGAAGAATCTGTTGGCGATAATCCATAAATATCAGTGTAGAAATATGCCAGATACGTCATCAAAGTCTGAAAAACCAAATTGGCTGCCAAGTCTCCTAAGCTGTATCCAATTTTTTCTTTGATGGATAATTTTTGTGAAATGTAATTCATTTTATGGTTTGTGGTTAGTTAGTTTATTGCTTTAAACTTAGTTTTTTTATCCTTTCGAGAAACGGGAAATCAGCGTTTTCAGTGCGGTTTCCCCTTCCTCAAAATGACAGGATTGTGTTGAATTAAATTTAAAACAATCGGTTGTGTAAAATTATATAAAAAAACATATTATGCAAATTCAGTCTGCTTTATTTGAATAATATCATAAAAAACAACCGTTTGTTTATAATACTCTAATTGAAAGCTGTTTAAACCCACTATTCTTCCGTTTTATTTAACTTTAAAATACTATCGTAAGCCGGTTTGTGTTTCAAATCTTTATCAAACGGAAGCGGATAATTGGTTCTTCCTTTTATAGGCCAGTCATTTAACCATGATTGTCCGTCATAAACTCCCCAAAAAGTAACTCTGCTTATTTTATCTTTATGTTTTAAGAACAATTTAAAAATCGATGCATAACGTTCTGCCAATTTAGTCTGAACAGAATCCGGCAATGTTTTAGGATACGGATTCATTTTGGCACTTCCTTCAAAATTCTGATTTACATCGGCTCCTTTTAAATCCCACGGATTTGGTAAAACGGTAATATCCAATTCTGTAAAAGCAACTTTAATTCCTAATGCCGAATATTCTAAAATACTCTTTTCAATTTCTTCTATCGATGGACTATGCAGTCTCCAATGTCCCTGAATTCCAACACCATCAATTTTTCCGCCTTCTGCTTTTATCTTTTTAATTAAAGCAATTGCTCCGGCTCTTTTTGCCGGTTCTTCAATATTATAATCGTTGTAATACAAGTCTACTTTTGGATCTGCCTTTGCTGCCAGTTTAAAAGCATCAACAAGATATTTTTCACCAAGCGTTTTCAAAAAAACAGACGGTCTTAAAGTTCCATCTTCGTTTAAAGCTTCATTTACAACATCCCACGAATTGATTCTGCCTTTGTATTTTGAAACAATTGTTGTGATATGATCTTTCATAAAGGCTTTCATTTCAGTGCTGTCTGCGATTTTTTCCATCCAGGGCGCTAACTGACTGTGCCAAATTAAAGTATGTCCATGAATGAACATTTTATTTTTCTCTCCGTAAGCTACAAATTTGTCCGATAAAGTAAAATCATATTTATCTTTTTGCGGATGCGTGTACATCGATTTCATGATGTTTTCTGCTGTAATTGCATTAAATTCTGTTCGGATTAATGAATCAACTTTTGCATCTTTTTCTTCAATTTGATCTGCGCTCAAAGCAGTTCCAATATAAAAATCGTTTTTATAAGAATCTTTTAAGGTTAACGTTTCCTTGTTAGAAGAACAATTTACAAAAAATACGGTACTGATCGCGAGCAAATAAGGGTTAATAAATTTCATATATTTTGGTTAATAGTTAATACTTACTTTTTATTCTCGAAATGATAAACAGGACTTTTTTTTCTCATCGCAGAACTATCAGGTTTTTAAAACCAGTCAGTTTAACACGAAAAAAAATTACAAATTCAGTTTATAAGCAATTCCCATTTCTAAACCTCTTAATTCAGCAAGCCCTTTTAGTCTTCCTGTCAAAGAATAACCCGGATAGGTTTCTATTGCTTCATCAACTCTGTGAAGGAAACCATGATCGGGACGCATTGGCAGGCTTATTTGGGTTTTGTTCATCAACAGCAATAATTTCTCAACGATAATTTCCATTTTAACGTCACCGTTTAAATGCTCTGATTCTCTAAAAATAGTTTCGCTTTCGCGGATGGTATTTCGAAGATGTAAAAAGTGAATTCTATCTCCAAAATCGGCTATAATTTTTTCAAGATTGTTTTTTGGGTCTGCACTTAACGAACCTGTACAATAACATAAACCATTGGCAGTTGAAGGAACGGCATTAAAAATAGCTTTTAAATCGGCTTCGGTTGAAACAATTCTCGGAAGTCCTAAAACCGAAAACGGCGGATCATCTGGATGAATCGCTAATTTTTGTTGGTTTTTCTCCGCAATCGGAGTTACTTCTGATAAAAAATAAATCAGATTTTCTCTTAGTTTTTGATTGTCGATTTCGGCATAATTTTCTAAAAGAGACAAAATCTGTTCGGCCGTAAAATTGATTTTACTTCCCGGCAGTCCTAATAAAACATTTTTAAACAAAAGTGCTTTTTCATCTTCAGACAATTGATTCCCAAACTGCAAAGCTTTTTCTTTTTCAGCATCTGAATAATCGTTTTCTGAATTTGGTCTTTTTAAAAGAAAAACATCAAAATAAGTAAATGCATCCTGATTGTAAAGCAAAGCTCTGCTTCCATCTTCATTGATAAAATTATGATTCGTTCGAACCCAATCCAAAATCGGCATAAAATTATAGGTAATGATTTTGATACCGCATTCTGCCAGATTTTGCAAACTGATTTTATAATTCTCGATGTATTGCAGATAATTTCCAGAAGCTCGTTTAATTTCTTCATGAACAGGAAGACTTTCAACCACAGTCCATTCCAAGCCGGAATTACGAATAATTTCCTGTCTTTCTTTTATTGCATCAACTGTCCAGACATCGCCAACCGGAATTTGATGCAATGCGGTTACAATTCCCGCTGCGCCAGCTTGCCGAATGTCAATTAATTTGACATTGTCGTTTGGTCCGAACCATCTCATGGTTTGCTGCATTTTTATCATACTTAACTTTTGTAAAAATTAATTAAACACATAGAAACATAGATTTATATTAACTCGAAAAAAGACTTAAAAGAAACAAGTTCCTAACACATAGCCTATGTGCATTAATGTAAGTGAAACGCCTTTTAGACAAAGAAGAACTATGTTTCTATGTGTTTAAAATATTTAAAAATTAGAACCCAATACTATTTCCGCCATCTACTGGCAAAACAGTTCCTGTTGTATATTTTGATTCACTTAAAGCGAAATAATAAACCGCATCTGCAATGTCTGATGGTTCTCCTAAATAGCCCATTGGAGTTCTTCCCAATACTTTATTTTTTCTTTCAGGATCGTTATCCAAAGCTGTTGACGACATTTTAGTTTTAATAAATCCCGGAGCAATACAATTGGCGCGGATGCCAAACTGCGCCAGCTCAACTGCCATGGCACGCGTCATAGATTCTATTGCGCCTTTGCTTGACGAATAGGCAATTACTTTTGGGATTCCGTACTGTGATGCCATCGAACTGATATTGATAATGCTTCCGCCTCCGTTTTCTTTCATGTTTTTTACCACTTCTCTGCTCACAGCAAAAACACTCAACAGATTGGTGTGAATTATGGTTAAGAAATCTTCATCGGTAACATCTGCAAACTCTTTTTTCATATTGATTCCGGCATTGTTTACCAAAATATCTATAGGACTGTTTTTGGTAATGCTTTCGATCACGGCAGGAATTCCTTTCAGATCATTTAAGTCGAAAATTACCGGAATAGCATTTTCGCCAATCTCTCTGCAGGCTTCTTCTGTTTTGTCTTTTGTTCTTCCAATAATGTAGGTTGTAATTCCGTTGTCACATAATTTCTTTGCTGTTGCAAATCCTAAACCCGAATTTCCTCCGGTTACTATTGCCGTTTTTTTGCTCATAATTTTAAAAATATATTTTTGGTATTTGGTACGCGGATGACGCAGGTTCGCTATCGTGAATCCGTGTCATCCGTGTTCTAATTTTAGCCATTTCCTGGTGCAAAAGGAAATTTTAATGATTTAAAATACTCTAAAGTTTGTGTTGGTTTTTCGACTCCAGCCGGAAGTTCTTTTCCTGAAAATTGCTGAAAATATAATAAGCAGGCATCACGCCACCATTTTGCTTCTTTATGCTGAATTTCTAATAACATTTTTACTTCGTTAAAACGTTCGCTGTCAACATACTTTTCTGTCTGATTCCAAACATTCTGCATTACTGCAACCTGATTTACACCTTCTTGGTATTTCAATGCCAAGCCGTTCCAAAGTGTTTGTCCGTTTTTCAGTTTATAATCCCATGCAACATGATGAAACCATAAAAGATCTTTTTCGGGACAATTTTCTAAATTATCAAAAAGATTTGCGGCTTCTGCTGCGTATTGTGAAACGGCATTCGTACCCGATTTTGATCGGTCGAAACCAATTCCGTTTTTGTCTGCTTTATGATAATAGGTTGGATTCCATTCTGGTCTTGACAAATTAGAAACCCAAGGCCCAGGCCCGTAATGATGTCCTGTATCCATAATATGATGTAATCCAAGCGGTGTCATGTAATTGACAACGGCTTCACGCGATTCCATCATGATATTTTTTACAGGTTTAATAAAATTTTCATCGTTAGAAAAGGTACTTCTTAACCATTCATCGGCAATGGTTTCTGAATCTAAATATGGATCCCAGGCCAGCCTGCCGAAGCCATACCAATTTGCCTGTAAAAAAGGATGTCCTGTCCAGTTTAAGTCGTTTCCTATATTGGCAACGCCTGCAATTCCGGTTAATTTGTTTTGATATAAAGTACCGTCAATAACTTTAGCAACGGTTGCCCCTTTTCCTTTTTGAAAGGTATCAGATTCTAAAACTTCCTGAAATAATTTAGGCAGAAAAACCAAATGTGTGCTAAAACCCAGATATTCCTGTGTAATTTGAAACTCCATCATTAAAGGCGTTTTCGGCATTGCTCCAAATAACGGATGAAAAGGTTCTCTAGGCTGAAAATCGATTGCTCCGTTTTTAACCTGAACAATTACATTTTCTTTGAATTTTCCATCATAAGGCTGAAATTCAGTATAAGCTTGTTTAGCACGATCATTTGCATCATGTTCTGAATATACAAAGGCTCTCCACATAATAACTCCGCCAAAAGGCGCAACGGCATCAGCCAGCATATTAGCTCCGTCAACATGATCTCTTCCGTAGTTTTGCGGGCCGGGCTGACCTTCTGAATTGGCTTTCACCAAAAACCCACCAAAATCTGGAATTCTTTTATAAATTTCAGCCGATTTATTTTTCCACCAATTAATTACTTCCGGATCTTTTGGATCGGCAGTTTTTAAGTTTCCTATTTCGATTGGTGCCGAAAATCTTGCCGTTAAATAAACTTTTATTCCGTAAGATCTGAAAACATTAGCTAAAGCTTCAACTTTTTCTAAATATTGCGGAGTCAGGATTAAAGCGTTTGCATTTACATTGGTTAAAACCGTTCCATTAATTCCAATTGAAGCATTCGCTCTGGCATAATCAATATATCTTTGATCGATAAAATCAGGTAATTTCTGCCAGTTCCATAAAGAGAAACCTGCGTAGCCGCGTTCAACAGTTCGATCGAGATTATCCCAGTGATTTAAAATTCGAAGATTTGTTTTTGGTGAATCGGCAATATTTAAATTTTTAATTGATTTATTGGTCTGCAGCAACCTTAAAAAATCAAAGACTCCGTACAAAACCGCAACATCATTTTTTCCTGAAATGATAAGCTGTTTTTTATTTTTAAAAGAGATGGATTTAATAATAAATCCTTCGTTGTTTATTTTTTCAAAATCTGTCTGCAGAGCTTTTTGCAAATCGGGATTTAAAGCTTTTTGAGAACCAATAATCAGATTGTTTTCTCCTTTAATTTCTGATTTAATTTGGGGTTTATTTCCCAGCATTCCAGCGATTCCTGTTTCTAATTCTTTTACGGAAATCTGAGAAGTTTCAGAATTTCCCAAAGAAACAATTCCCTGAATATTGTTTTTATATTCTGAAGCAATTGCCGAATTGCTGATTTTATCATACTGAAGCCAAAGTTTATAATCCTTTTGCGCTAAAGCCGAAAAGGAAATCGAAACAAACAGGAATACAAGTCTTATTGAAGCCATTTACTAATTAGTTTATTCTTAAATTTCATTTTTACTGTATCAACATTTTACATCTTAATAATACTATTTGATAAAATTTTAATTTAAAAAATACATTATGTTAAATAAAACAACAAATGCAATCGGTTGCGTAAAAATATAGGATTGTTATTTAAGAAAAAAATTTTAGCTCTGTTTTTTTCAAAAAAATAATTCTATAACAAATAAAAGCAGGATAATTATAAAAACTATCCTGCTTTAACTGGGTTGGATTTAAAGTTAAATCCTGAAATTATTATCGTTTGTAATAGGCTATGATACTGGCTTTTGCCAAAGTCTGGTTCCAAAGATTAAATCCTACTACTGCCGGATTTGTATTTTCATCTGTTCCCAATTTATCCGTTTTTAAGGCATAAACGGTAATGATGTATTGATGAAATCCATGACCAACCGGCGGACAAGGACCTCCAAATCCTTTAATTCCGAAATCAGTAACACTTTGAACAGCGCCTTTTGGAACAAGGTTTTTAGTTCCAGCACCTGTAACCAATTCGTTTACGTTTGCCGGAATATCAACTACTACCCAATGCCAGAATCCGCTTCCTGTCGGCGCATCCGGATCGTACATGGTTACAGCAAAACTTTTAGTTCCTTCTGGAGCGTTTTTCCATGATAATTGCGGTGATTGATTTTCACCTGAACATCCAAATCCGTTGAATTCCTGAACTTTTGTAGTTTCTCCTCCTAAATCTTTACTGGTTAGGGTAAATGTTTTTTGGGCAAAAATTGTTGTTGTAAAAATTAAAGACAACACCAAAATTAAATTTAGCTTTTTCATTTTACTTGGTTTTAAAATTTAAAGCAAATTTAGATTCTGCTATGCCAGCGAAACTTTAGGGAAAGGATCAAAAACTGTTGCTAAAAGTCCAGTTTTTCTGATTTTGTTTTGGCGTTACGCCGTATTTTAATTTATAAGCCTGCGTAAAACTGGACAGGTTTTCGTAACCAACTTCAAAATATATTTCTGATGGATTTTTTTGTTCTTGCTGCAATAAATAATGAGCAAACTCCAGTCTTTTGTTTTGAAACCATTTTATTGGAGATTCGGCGTAATGTTTTTCAAATTCTCTTTTGAATGTTGAAATACTCATATTACATAAAAATGCCAGTTCTTTTAAAGTGAGTTTACTTAAATGACTGTTTTCAATTACCTGAATAAACTTTTGCGTAGCATTATTACTATTTACAGTTAAGGAGTACAGAAACTTTGTTCCATACTTTTCGGTAAGATAAAGCATGATTTCTTCCAGCTTCACTTCTAATAATTTGGATTTTATTTCTCCCGAAAGTTTAGAAATATCTACTAAGCTGTGTACAAATCTTTGTATGAAATCATCATAATCAAAAGCATAAACAGACTTGGTGTCAACTGATTCAAAATCATTTATTTCCATTTTTCTAATGAAATTATGAATCATTTCGTTAGAAAAAAACAAGAGTACGCTTCTATAATTTGAGGCTTCCGAAATCCTTTTTTCTGTCATTAAACAATTTCCTGATCTCATTATTAAAAACTTAGAAGCATCTATAGACAAGGACGCATTATCGAAAACAGCTTCTTTTGTCCCTTCAATAAGAAAACTAATTATATTCTGGTTTAGAATAATCTGCTGTTTCGAAACATCTTTAGAACTTCTGTAATCCACAACATGTATTTGCTGTGTTTTTTCTAAATTCATTTCATCGGGAAGTGTAATGGTATGCATAAATGACAATTTAATTCTTTCTCATTTACTCTTTACTAGATGACTCTCTGGCAAGGACTTCTGTATTTAAAAAGGTAATTTCTTTGGCATCATCATTTTTAGATGACTTTAGATTTTTGATAATAATTTCAGCTGCTGCTTTTCCCATTTTTTCTGCAGGATGCGTAATTGTAGATAAATTAGGGTCTATAATCTGCGAAATAGGGTCGTTGTTAAAGCCAATTACTTTAAATTCTTCGGGTACTTTAGTACCTCTTTTTTTAGCAGTCTGAACGGCACTTACAGCCAGAATATCTCCAGGTGCAAACAATCCGTCCGGAATTGGTTTTAAATCGAATAAAGCATTGCTGGCTTTTACACCATCTTCGTAAGTAACTGAATTTAAATTGATAATCAATTCTTCTTCCACTTCGATATTATGATCTTTTAAGGCTTCTATATACCCTCTTTTTCTTTCGTTGTACAGATTTCCTAATTCTGATCCTGCTGTTAAATGCGCAATACGAATACAGCCCTGTTCAATAAGATGCTTTGTTGCTTTATAACCTGCTGTATAGTTATCGATAACTACTCTAAAAGTGTTGTAGTCTTTTGGCACCCTATCGACAAAAACCAGTGGAATATTATTGTTTGAAAACTGATGAAAGTGTGCCGTATCTCTGGTTTCCATTGCTAATGAGCAAATTACACCGCTTACACGATTGGAATACAAAGATTTCGCCATATTTACTTCTTCTTCATACGAGTCATGCGACTGCATAATGATTACGGTATAATCGGATTTTTGGGCCGTGATTTCAATTCCGCTGATTAAAGATGATAAAAAGGGCTGTGTAACGGTGGGAATCAAAACACCAATAGTTCTGGTTTTGTTTCCACGCAAACCTGCCGCTAAAGTATTGGGAACAAACCCCATTTCTTCGGCAGTTTTTTTCACCTTCTTAATTGTCTTGTCACTTATCGTGTGATGGTCTTTTAAAGCGCGTGAAATAGTTGATGTTGCCAAATTAAGACGTTCGGCAATATCATAAATCGTTACATGTTTATTTTCTTCCATGAAATAAAAAATAAAGATGTAAATATAAACTATTTTCGTTCAAGATGTTCTTTCGTAAAAATTGGCATTAAATAAAAGAAGTTAGAAGAAAAAGTGTTAGACAATTTGATTTGATTGTACAGCTATTGTTTCAGTAAGCCCAGCGGGGCAGAATATTTATAGAAATTCAATAATACACATACAAAAGAGCTCAAGCGGAGCGAAATATAGAAGGATTGCAAAAAAACATTTCGCTCCGCTGGAGCTTTGCTATAGATAACAAATATTTTTTCTATATATATTTCGCTTCTCCGAAGCGGATCTTCAAATTAATTAGGATATCACTACAGCTGTTGTTTTTGTAAGCCTCAGCGGGGCAGAATATTTATAGAAATTCAATAATACGCATACAAAAGAGCTCCAGCGGAGCGAAATATAACAGATTGCTAAAAAATATTTCGCTCCGTTGGAGCTTTGTCATGGATAACAAATATTTTTTCTATACATATTTCGCTTCTCCGAAGCGGATCTTCAAATTAATTAGGATATCACTACAGCTGTTGTTTTTGTAAGCCCCAGCGGGGCAGAATATTTATAGAAATTCAATAATACGGGATAAAAAGAGCTTCACAGGAGGGAATATAGCAGCCAAAAATATTTCGCTCCTCTGGAGCTTTGTCATGGATAACAAATATTATTTCTATACATATTTAGCTTCTCCGAAGCTGATCTTCAAATTAATTAGGACATCACTACAAAGTGTTGCTTCAGTAAGCCCCAGCGGGGCTGAATATTTATAGAAATTCAATAACACGGATACAAAAGAACTCCAGCGGAGCGAAATATAGCAGGATTGCTGAAAAACATTTCGCTCCGCTGGAAGCTTTGTTATAGATAACAAATATTTTTTCTATACATATTTCGCTTCTCTGAAGCTGATCTTCAAATCAAAAAAATTAGGATGCTTAATTTTTATAAATTATTAATTTTTGACATTATTCTTTTTGTCTTTTAGAATTTTACCGTCTTTGGTAAATTCCAAATCGATTTTATTGGTCAAATCGACATCGAGATCTTTGTGTCCATAGTCGATGTGCGTTATTTTTTCGTTGGGATGATTTTTGGCTACATAAGCTTTTATATTATCCGGAATAAAATCAGTAGGAATTGGTTTGTCTCCACCGTCGACTTCTCGGTATGAACCGTCTTTCCAAAACTCAACTTCAGTTCCGTCTTTAAGTTTGACTTCATACCCTTTTTCACCGTGTTCAGGATCCTTTTGAGCTTTTTCTATCAAAGTATGGCTAAAATGTTTCTTTAAGAATTCCTGCGCTGGTTTTGGCAGTTCGGTTACTTCAATTTTCTTTTGTGCGCTGGCCGAGATTGCTGCGATTAACAATGCTATGGCTAAAAATATTTTCGTTTTCATAATTCATTTCGTTTAAATGTAGTGTTACTAATTTACCACTTCAAAATATGCTTTCAAATTAATTTAAGAAATTTTTAATCTTTTTAAAATTCATAACAAATTGATTAACAAATAGTTTAAACTATAATTTCATACTAAAATTATATCACAACTTTACCTAAAAAATTTATTTTAAGAAATGGCTGTTTGATGCTTTTATAGTATTTTTACCTTTCCGGTTCGACAAAGACCGAGATCATAAACCCCAAGTTTACAATACTTTAAAAACTTACTCGAAACCAAAAACACATGACAATCTGGTCAGGAAGACTTTATTTATTGATCTTCATCTTTTTATCGTTCAGCCTGCACGCGCAGATTGAAACTAAAAAGAAGACTTTTATTTCCAGAAATCCTGTAACAATTAAAGAGGATAAAAACACACTGGCGCTTTATGATTTATACAATAAAGGAGACGAAAAAAAGGCGTATAAAAAAGCGCATTCAATTTTAAAATCTGGTACTGCCGACAACAGAGCTCTCGCCCGAACTAATCTGCTTCTGGCTTATTATTTTAATAAAAGAGCCATTATTGATTCTTCTATTTATTATACCAACCAGGCTTTAAAATTCAACACTGTTGTAAACGACTCTTTAAAAAACAGGCTTTTTTCACTTGGCTATAATCTTTTGGCCATCAATTATAAAAAAAGAGGTTTGCTGAATGAGAGTAAAAAATGGCATTTAAAAGGTATTGAAGCTTCTCAAAAATACAACGAAATAAATCTTTTTTATACGCACACGCATGGTTTAGCACAGACTTACAGCGAATTGGGCGATTACAGAAATGCACTGCAATTGTTTAAACAATGTCTTGAATATAAAGATGATAATGAAATTATTCTGGGCAGTTACATCAATATTGGCGATATTTATTCGAAACTGAAAGACTATGATAATGCCAGTATTTTTTATAAAAAAGGAAAAGCACTCTCTGAAAAAACCAATAATAACCAGGGACGTGTTATTGTTTTATTGGGACTTGGCGAAAATTATCAATTACAAAAAAAGCATCAGGAAGCTTTAAAAATGTTTCAGGAAGCGCTTGCTATTGCTGATAAAAGTGAACTGAATCAATTGTCAATTGTTTCCCGAAGCAGTATTGGCGATACTTATATTTCGTTGAAAAAATATAACGAAGCAAAATTGATATTTTCTGAGGCACTTCAGAAATCGGTCCATTTTGGTCTGCTTCAAAATCAGAGTTCTATTTATGATGAGTGGAGAAAAATAGCCATTCTTCAGGACGATTATAAAAGTGCTTATTTGTTTTTCGAAAAGTCAGCTATCATAAAAGATTCTATCAATAATCTTCAGAAAATAAAAGAGATTAACGAACTGGAAGTCAAATACAAAACGGCGCAGAAACAAAAAGAAATTGAAGCTTTGAAGTTTGAAAACGAAGCTAAAAAACTGACGCTTGCCAATCAGGAAGAAGCTATTAAAAACATGATTCTGCAGGAAGAAATTTCGAAAAAGAATAATGAAAATACGATTCTGGCGTATCAGAATTCATCAAACAAAAAACGAAATGAAATAGCGCTTTTAAAGAAAGACCAGCAATTTAAAGCCTTGGAAATCAATCAGCAGAAAAAAATAAGATGGTTTACTATTATTGCTTTTCTGATTTTAATGATTCCTATAATTGGTCTTTTGTTTCAGTATTACAAACGTTTTAAAGTACAGCATTTACTGAACATTAAACAGGCGGAAATCAGTTCTCAAAAAATAGATGGTATTTTGAAAGAACAGGAATTAGAGTTGATAAAAGCATCGATTAGCGGACAGGATAAGGAAAGACAGCGTATTGCGCAGGAACTTCATGACAGTATTGGCGGTAATTTAGCCGCTATAAAATTACAGGTCAATCATTTGAATGCTTCCGATTTTTCTAATATTCAGAAAATCAGCCTTCAATTGGATGAGACGTATCAGCAGGTTCGGAATTTATCGCATACACTTCTTCCGAAGAAATTCAGCCAGAATAAATTTTTAGAAGTTCTGGAGTCGTATTTAAAAAATATCAGCGAAGCCAGCAAAATCAAGATTTCTTATATTCCGTATCCGAAGAAAGAAATTAATGAACTTGATGAAAATATTCAGATTGAAATTTTTAAAATTATTCAGGAACTTTTAACGAATACGATTAAACATGCAAAGGCTTCGGAAGTGGAAATTCAGCTGAATTATATTGAAAATATATTGAATGTTTTGTTTGAGGATAATGGAATTGGTTTTGAAACGAAAAATCATTCGAAAGGAATTGGATTTATTAATCTGGAAAACCGAATTAAGAAATTAAATGGCTCTTTTGTAATTGATTCTAAACTAAAACGAGGCTCTATTTTTAATATCGAAATTCCAATTGCAGAGCCGAAACCTAAAGCGAAAATAAAAGGCATTGATTTGAAAAATCAGCTTGATGAATTAAAAAGCAACTAATATATTTGTTGAATGAACCAAATTAACCTACTTATTGCCGACGATCATACGATGTTTCTACAGGGGATTATTTCTCTTTTGGAGCAGGAACCCAATATTACTATTATTGACAAAGCGGTAAACGGAATTGAAGCGCTGGAAATTATTAAAAAGGGAGTTGTTGATTTTATTATTCTGGATATCAGCATGCCTGAGATGGATGGAATTGAATTGAGTAAAATTCTGAAAAAACAACATCCGAATGTCAAAATACTAATTGTAAGTACACACAGCAATGTGATGATTGTTTCCAGGCTGATTAGAATTGGCGTAAACGGTTATTTGCTGAAAAATGCTGCAAAAGAAGAACTTCTGAAAGCAATTAACACGATTGCTTCGGGAGAGAATTATTTTGCTGAAGAACTGGAAGAAAAACATCTTTCGAATAGTTCGAAAATCGAAAAGCAGGTTTCTAACTTAACTGAGCTAAGTTCCCGTGAAAAAGAGATTTTGGTTTTGATTGCCCACGAATACAATACGGCTGAAATTGCCGAAAAAACGTTCATTAGTTTAAATACCGTAAATACGCACCGCCGTAATTTATTATCTAAACTGAATGCTAAAAATACGGCAGGTCTTGTAAAATATGCAGTCGAAAATGGTTTAGTTGATTAACTAAAACCCTTTGCCCGCTCTGTAGTTTAAAACTAATCCAAAAGTGTCGGGAATTACTACATTGTCAATAGATTTATTGTAAGTACAGATAACCCTGAAATTGTCTGAAAGGTGAAATCCGGCTAGAAAATTCAGTGTTTTTGAAGTTCGGTAACCACCGCCAAATTCTACTTTATTTTTATAATTGATTAAAAGATTCAGATCGGCCTGAAACGGCGCTCCTTCTACATATTTAAATAATACGCTTGGATTGACCAGTACTTCTTCAAAACGATTGGTGAAAAATTTATAACCAAAATAACTGTAATACACGTTTTTTAAATGGGTATTATTACTTGAATTAAAAGCAGAACTTAAGAGATTTGGAGACGATAATCCGAAATAAATCTGATCTCGGTTATACAAAAACCCAACTCCAAAAGTGGGTGTAAAACTGTTGATGTTTTCCTGAAATTCAGGATCATTTTCGATTCCCAAACGAGTCAGGTTTTCGTTGTAAAGCATTGCTCCAGCTGTAACTCCAAAAGAAATTATACTGGGATCGTATGCCCACCATTTTCCATATTTATAATCTGAATCGTAATAGATTTTATAGGAGTAAGAGGTAAAAAAACTGGTTGTATTGGTTACTCCTATCTGGTCATGCGAAATTCCTGCAGCCAAACCTATTTTTTCTCCCCATGTTAATTTATTTACCGAAAGATCAAAATTCTTTGGACTTCCTTCTACTGAATTAAAATAACCATTTGTAATCATAGCAATATCAATATCATGGTAATATCCGGCATGGGCAGGATTTAGTAAAACGGCATTGTAATTATAACTTGAAAAAACAGGTGTCTGCTGTCCATAAGCTCTTTCTAAAAAAATGATGATTATGAATAAGGTTAAGATTATATTGATTTTAGTTTTCATGAATTAACGTTTTAAAACAAGGTATCCCTTGAGTTTTTTAAAATGATGGGGCTGATTAACACGGATTTCGAAGAAATAAGTTCCTTCTGGCAGTTGACTGGCTCCAAGATTTCGGCTTTTATTGGCAATTCCGCTAAAAACATTTGTGGAGTTGTCGTAGCCTTTGGTTTGGTAAACCAAATCGCCCCAACGGCTGTAAATCAGGACTTCATTCTCTGGATAATCTGTTATTTTGTCAATTTCCCAGAAATCGTTAATTCCGTCACCATTTGGTGAAAAACCATATTTTGTTTCGTCTTTTTCTAATGGAATAACGGTTATGGTTACTGAATCTTCGGCCTGACAACCTTCTTTATTGGTAAAAACTACAGTGTAAGTTGTGGTTTCCTGAGGCGTCGCAATTGGATTTCCAACTTTAGTATTGTTTAATCCTGCTGAAGGTGACCATGAAAAAGAACCATTTTCTAAAGCAACAGCCTGCAGTTTAACAAACTGACCTTCATTAATTTCAATATCTTCTCCTGCATCTACCAAAACAGGATATGCAAAGAGATGGAAAGAACATTCTGAAATATTATTGCTTTTATCTGAAACCTTGATCGTAATAGTCATTCCGTCTGAAAACTTTGTTCCAGGTAAAGGAGACTGAATAATTACAGGGTTTGGATCTGTATTATCGGTTACAAAAATCATTTTGGTATAATCCGGAACCTGACTTACACTGCAATCAAACATTTGGTCTGCGATACAGGTAAAAACTGGTGCCTGCGTATCTTTTACAAGATTAATTTTGAATGTACATGACGTATTATTACCGCTGTTATCTGAAACATTCATTGTTACGTTCATTCCGTCAGTAACATTTGCTCCCAGAGATGGGACTTGTGTTATGATTAAATTCGAATCGCAATTATCGGCTGCAGTAATCATGGTTCGATAATCTGGAAGAATATCTCCAATGTTTAAATTCTGGTCTGCAATACAATTAATCGACGGCGCTGTTACATCTGCAGATATATTAACTTTAAAACTGCAGTTTGATTGATTATCAGAGGCGTCTTTAGCCGTTATTGCAATAGTCATTCCGTTTGTTAAAACACTTCCCGCAGGCGGATTTTGAGTAATTACAGGATAAGGATCGCAATTATCATTTGCTGTAACTAAAGGCGTATAATCTGGAATTGTACTGCCGCATGATAAAGTTTGATCTCCGATATAAGTGATTACTGGCGCAGTCACATCTGCGGAAGCGTTTACTTTAAAACTACAAATTGAACTATTATTTGAAACATCTTTTGCGGTAATGATAATCGTCATTCCGTCTATAAAAGCACTTCCAGCGATTGGATTTTGTGTTAGTACAGGATTAACATCTTCTGCATCAGTAACAGTTACAAGATTTAGGTAATCTGGGATTATTTCAGTTCCGCAAGATACTGTTTGATCTGAAATACACTCAATTACTGGCGGATTTGTATCTGCTGTGGTACTAATCTCAAATTTACATTCAGAGGTATTTCCAGACGCATCAACAGCCAATAGTACAACTTCTGTATTGGTTCCATCGTAAACTGAACCTGCAACTGGTGTCTGCGTAATTTTAGGAGCTGAGTCACAGTTATCTGTAACTGTAATACTATTGACATAATCTGGCAGTAAATCTCCTGAATTTAAGACCTGATTGCTTGGACAATTTGCAATTACAGGAGCTGTAATATCTGTATATTTGCTTCCAAAAATTAAATACGAAATTCCAGGATTATGATTAGGTTCAAAAGTATATTTTGTATCGCTGCTTCCTATTAAAATATCATCTATACCATCTTTATTAGCATCATTAAAGTAGCTCACACTATATTTCGTTCTATAGGGTAATTTAATTTTTAAGGCATCAGCTGCAGTTATAGTATTTAGGTTTATAGAAGAATTCCAAGCATTCCTTCCATACACAATATAAATGTGATTTTGATACACCACGGCTATATCATCCATTCCATCTGCATTAAAATCACCATATCCACTATATTCATGTAAATACTCTAGTGTATTAATAATAATTTTAAATCCATTTGTTCCATTTAAGTCCTTCAGGTCAAAAGTAGAAGGGAATGAACTTTTTCCAAACAATACATAATTATCAATTCCTACATCATTGAAGGAATCCCCATTAACGTCTCCTAAAGCCTTAACCTGATAATATTGATTTGTGCTTAGTGTATTGGCTGAATTTTCAATTCTGAAACCATTTGTACCATTTAAACTGGAAGTATTGAGTTTAGCTGGTAAGCCCGAAGTCCCAAAAACAACATATCGATATTTTGTAAAATCTCCCGAAAAAATGAGATCAACTATGCCATCGCCATTTATATCACCCGGTGCTTCGATGGTTTGGCCTACATCTCCTTCAATTATAAATGAAGAAGAACTAGTTAGATCATCAATATTAAGTGAGGCAGGAAAATTAGTGTTGCTGCCAAAAATTATGTATGCTTTTTTAACTCCTCCAGATCCTTTATTAGCAGATAAAATAGCAATATCACTATAAGAATCATTATTAAAATCACCAATATTACTAATTGCTGTTCCTAAAAATTCATCGTAAGTATTGCCTATAATTTTAAATCCATTATTTCCATCTAAGCTGGAAAGCGGCAATTGTGCAGCAAAAGGTGTTTTTTTTCCATAAATAAGATATACTGTTCCTGCAAAATATTTCCCTAAATTTAATTTCTGACGATCACTAAGCATTAAGTCGTCAATACCGTCTCCATTAATATCGCCTCCACTGCTCACATCATAAGCTAATTCGGCAGGTACGCTCAAAACATCATCAAAAATTTTGAATCCGTTACTTCCATTGAGCTGCCCTAAATTTATATTAGGAGGAAATCCGGCATCTGTTCCAAATACGACATAACATCCGTAATTTTTTGCTCCAATAAGAAAGTCCTGTATTCCATCTCCGTTTATATCGCCGGCTCCACTTGTTGTATAACCTGCTCTTTCTCCTGCTTTTTCACCATATAAAATTAATCCGTTGCTTCCGTTTAGCATCTCTCCGTCAATACTAGATGTATTGCAGTCTAAATCAAACGTTTCTGTTTTTAATTTCACTAAAAATGTGCACGAACTCTCATTAGCTGATTTATCTTTAACTGTAATGGTTACATTCGTATCGGTCGTAAATAAAGTCCCAACAGGCGGAGTTTGAGTAAAAACTAATTCATAATTTGGAGTATTATCATCACTGATATCTTCTAAAAAATGGACATAATTAGGCAGTAAAGAATTTACATATAGTTCTTGATTTGCTGGACAAACAATCACCGGACTTGCACTGGCCATTAATGCTGCTGTAAATTTACACTCTGATGTATTACCACTCGCATCTACAGCTTTGAGTGTAATATTTACTGTAGTGCCATCAAATACAGAACCTGCTGTAGGAGTTTGTATTATTAAAGGTTTGTCATCACAATTATCCGTAACAGTAATTGATTTTGTATAATCAGGAATTAAATCTCCTATACTTAAAACTTGATTTGCAGGACAATCGGCTATGATTGGTTTTTCTGTATCGGTTATTTTTTTTCCAAAAACCACATATGCTGTACCAGGATTCCAATTTACTTTTAAATTACTTCCATACGAATCAGGACTGGTTCCAATAATCAAATCACTTATTCCGTCTTTATTGACATCACCTGCGAAATTTATTGCAGTTTTATGGCTATATATATTTGGTATGTTAAGTTTTAAAAACTCATTATTTGATATAGAATTTAAGTTTACAGTTGAGTTCCATGTATTTTTACCATATAAAATACCAGTATCAAAGAAACAATCATCGATTCCGTCTCCGTTAAAATCTCCAGCATATCCAAAATTATTACCAAAATAATTAGTCACTTTGAATCCATTGCTTCCGTTTAAATCCTCTAAATCAACAGTTTTAGGAAAAGCAGTTCTTCCAAACAATATATAGTTTGACGTTACAAAAATGTCATTAATACCATCACCATTAATATCTCCAGCCTTAGCCATTCCTGCATAAGAATATAATGGAGTTTCAGAGTTTTCAACCACAAATCCATTTGTTCCATTTATTTGCGAAATATTAAATACTGCTGGGAAATTAGCTGAACGTCCAAAAACTACAAACAGCTTACTTTGTGAAGAATCATTACAGCCTAGACCTATATCTGGAATATTATCTCCGTTAACATCTCCCAAAGCAGAAAGATTTTTACCAATTTTTCCAATTATCGCATCTCCTGTAATGATAAAGCCGTTTGTACCATCAATATCATTAACCCTAATAATTGCTGGAAAGCTTCCGTTTTTCCCATAAATAATAATACATTTTCCATTTCCTGCCCCAGATCCTCTAGTAATTACAGCTATATCCTGAAAACCATCACCGTTAACATCTCCTACGGGTGTTATTGCATTTCCTACATTACCATAATTATCATTACCTATAAGAGTAAAACCATTTGTACCGTTTAAAGTCGATAAATTGAAATCAGCAGGAAATCCACCGTTCTTTCCAAAAATGAAATACACATGTCCAACTTCAGGACCATAAGCAGATTGTCTAGTTGGATCACTAATCATAAAATCGTCTATACCATCACCATTGATATCTCCAGCACTACTTACATCATATCCTGTTTCAGGAAAATTGCTTGAAGGAATATCATTTCTAATGGAAAAACCATTTGTTCCATCCAGTAATCCTAAATCAATATTTGGCGGGAAGCCAGTAGTTTTTCCAAAAACAACAAACGCCGCGCCACGAATAATTTTGTAAATTTTATCTTTTCCATACCAAGGATTATAATTACCCGGAGCTCCAATTATAAAATCATCTATACCGTCGTTATTTATATCTCCCGTTGTATTCACACTGAAACCTGATTCTCTGACTTTTGTATCTCCAAAAACCGTAAACCCGTTGCTGCCATTTAAATTTGAAACATTAAAACTTGTCGTTTTACAATTAATTTCTTCCGTACTGGTTTTTAATTTTACCAAAAAGGTACACGAACTGCTGTTTCCTGCCTCGTCAGTTGCAGTAATTTTTACATTTGTATCAGAAGTAAATAAAGTTCCCTGACTGGGGGTTTGAGTAAAGATCAAATCAAATGGATCTGTAACATTATCTGTAATATTGGCTAAAAAGGAAACGTAATTTGGCAAAGTAGAATTCGCAAATAATTCCTGATTTACGGGACAAGAAATAACTGGAGGTTCACTATCTAAACTAGTAATTGCTTCTACTGTAAAAGCACAAATTTCACTATTTCCAGAATTATCAATTGCTGTCATTGTAACCGTCATACCTGGTATAAAAGCAGTACCTGCAACAGGACTTTGCGTAACAACTGGACTCGCATCGCAATTATCACTTACGGTAACTTCGCTAACATAATTAGGTAAAACACTGCCCAAAGCCAATTTCTTATTGCTTGGACAGCTAATTATCGGTTTTGTAACATCAGGATTAGCGGTAATTATAAAATTGCAATACGATTTATTCCCAGTCTTATCAGAATATTCAATTTCTACAGGAGTTGGAATACCATAAAAAATAGTTCCTGCTGCAGGAGTCATTTTATACTTTAAATTAATACTGCAATCATCATGAAGGTTCATCATTGGACTGATAGCATAATTAGGTATCACATCTCCACAATTCAATTTGATACTGCTGGGGCATGTAAATGTTGGAGGAGTGACATCTGGAGTAACAGCGGTAACAATAATACTGCAATGACTTATGTTTCCCGCATCATCTGCTGCAGTAAATTGAATTTCCATTCCATCATAAAAAAAAGAACCTTCTCCCGGATATTGCGTTACATCAATTTCCGTATCAATATTATCATTTACTGTCAACAAATCAAAATAACTTGGAACTGGCATTCCACAATTCAATTTTTGATCGGGTGGACAAATCAATGTAGGAGGTTCGGTATCTGCAGTAGATTTTGCAGTTTTGGTAATACTCTTTTTTGAAGTAACCTTTATAGTTTTACTAACTGAATGAAAGTCATTTTTATTAATAAGCGTAACAATATTAGAATCTGACTTATTTATATCTTTTTCCTGAGCATAAATTGATCCAAAAGAAAAAAAAGTTGTAAACAGTAAAACTAACTTTGCTTTTTTAGTTAAAATCTTAAATTTTATCATACTGAGGTATTATAATTTGCAAATACTATTTAAAGTGCAAAACTATAATCTCACTATTTCTTTCACATCACTATAAATAATGATTTTTGAACTCTGGCATAAAATAATACAATCAAAAAGTCTACTGCAAAATATAATTTGTAAATTAGTCTAAATCATTAAAAACTAAAACCATGCGCAGTATTATTGTCCTTTCCTCTCTTTTACTTTTAACATCATGTAAAAATGAAAACAATACCAATATCTTATCAGACTATTTTACATATGACAAAGAAAAAGTAGAAACTGCCGGGGTAAAAATGATTCCAATAAAAACACCCGTTGGAGAATTTAAAGTCTGGATAAAACGATTTGGTACTAATCCAAAAATCAAAGTTTTATTATTGCATGGAGGACCAGCAATGACTCACGAATACATGGAATGCTTTGAAACATTTTTCCAGCGTGAAGGATTTGAGTTTTACGAATATGATCAATTAGGATCTTACTACAGCGACCAGCCAAAAGATAGCAGCTTATGGACTATTGACCGATTTGTAGATGAAGTTGAACAAGTCCGCAAAGCAATAAATGCTGATAAAGATAATTTTTATGTTCTTGGAAATTCATGGGGAGGTATTCTTGCAATGGAATATGCATTGAAATATCAACAAAACATGAAAGGATTATTAGTTTCTAATATGATGGCAAGTGCCCCAGAATATGGAAAATACGCTGATGAAGTTCTGGCAAAACAAATGAAACCAGAAATTTTAAAGGAAATTAGAGATTTGGAAGCTAAAAAAGATTTTGAAAATCCACGTTATATGGAATTATTGCTTCCAAATTTTTATAAAGAACATTTATGCAGATTAAATGAATGGCCAGACGGATTAAATCGTGCCAGTAAACATGTAAATGGAGAAATTTATACCTTAATGCAAGGTCCTAGTGAATTTGGTATCAGCGGAAGATTAGCCAAATGGGACATTAAAAACAGACTTCATGAAATTACCATACCCACCCTCATGATTGGAGCAAAATACGACACAATGGATCCAAAAGCAATGGAAGAACAAAGTAAATTAGTCAAAAAAGGCCGTTATTTATACTGTCCAAATGGAAGTCATTTAGCAATGTGGGACGATCAAAAAGTGTTTATGAACGGCGTTATTCAGTTTATTAATGATGTAAATGATGAAAAAGTCAATTAAGCAACAAATACAAACAACTGATTTACAACATACAATATAAAATTAATTCTCTCAATATAGTTATTGGAAGCAAATCCAAAACTTTTATAAGTAATTAGAAAACCTTTCCTATGGTTTCAGGCGCAGGAAATCCTGTTATATATAATGATTAAATCCGGGGAGTATTTAAATTAAAGGCTTACAACCGGCGAAGATTTGGGTTCTTCGTTCCAAACATTCATAAAAGCAAAAAATCCTCATCAAATAAATGATGAGGATTCTTAAAAGAAAGGCGACGACATACTCTCCCACAAAACTGCAGTACCATCTGCGCAGGCGGGCTTAACTTCTCTGTTCGGGATGGGAAGAGGTGAGCCCCGCCGCAATAACCACCTTAAGGTCATTCGCTGCTAGCAGCTTTTAATTATTAATTATCAATTATAAATTGTTAATTATCAATTAAACAATATTTTAACATACTGAGATAAAGAAAAGTAAGTTTTTGTTTTAGAAAGTTTCCTCCCGGGCCTTTCGGCCCGGGAAAAGGGTGTACATAAGCTTACGGATTATTAGTACTACTCGACTATGACATTACTGCCTTTACATCTATAGCCTATCAACGTGGTCATCTTCCACGATCCTTAAAAGAAATCTCATCTTGTGGTGGGTTTCGCGCTTATATGCTTTCAGCGCTTATCCCTTCCCAACGTAGCTACTCTGCGGTGCCCCTGGCGGGACAACAGATACACTAGAGGTTAGTCCAATTCGGTCCTCTCGTACTAGAATCAGATCCACTCAAATTTCTAACGCCCGCAGTAGATAGAGACCGAACTGTCTCACGACGTTCTGAACCCAGCTCGCGTGCCACTTTAATGGGCGAACAGCCCAACCCTTGGGACCTTCTCCAGCCCCAGGATGTGACGAGCCGACATCGAGGTGCCAAACCCCCCCGTCGATATGAGCTCTTGGGGGAGATCAGCCTGTTATCCCCGGCGTACCTTTTATCCTTTGAGCGATGGCCCTTCCATGCGGAACCACCGGATCACTATGCTCTACTTTCGTACCTGATCGACCTGTATGTCTCTCAGTCAAGCTCCCTTATGCCATTGCACTCTACGCACGGTTACCAAGCGTACTGAGGGAACCTTTAGAAGCCTCCGTTACTCTTTTGGAGGCGACCACCCCAGTCAAACTACCCACCAAGCACTGTCCCCCGCATAGCGGGGTTAGGCCTCAGATAAACAAAGGGTTGTATTTCAACAATGACTCCACAACGCCTGGCGACGCCGCTTCATAGTCTCCAACCTATCCTACACATCATTTATCCAAGGTCAATACTAAGCTATAGTAAAGGTGCACAGGGTCTTTTCGTCCCACTGCGGGTAAACGGCATCTTCACCGTTACTACAATTTCACCGAGCTCATGGCTGAGACAGTGTCCAGATCGTTACACCATTCGTGCAGGTCGGAACTTACCCGACAAGGAATTTCGCTACCTTAGGACCGTTATAGTTACGGCCGCCGTTTACTGGGGCTTCAATTCAATGCTTCTCCGAAGATAACATCTCCTCTTAACCTTCCAGCACCGGGCAGGTGTCAGGCCCTATACTTCATCTTACGATTTTGCAGAGCCCTGTGTTTTTGATAAACAGTCGCCTGGACCTCTTCACTGCGGCCCTGATTGCTCAGGGCGACCTTTCTCCCGAAGTTACAGGTCTATTTTGCCTAATTCCTTAGCCATGAATCTCTCGAGCACCTTAGGATTCTCTCCTCAACTACCTGTGTCGGTTTACGGTACTGGTACTAATTACCTGAAGTTTAGAGGTTTTTCTTGGAAGCCCTTAGGCGCACTATCTCTTTGTCCGAAGACTCCGAGTACTATCGTATTTCACCAGTTCCTGCGCATTTTACTACAGGACCTATAGCTAGGTACTTCAACGAACTATTCCGTCAGTTCGCGGCGCTTTCATCACTCCGTCACCCCATCACAGTAATTAGTAGTACGGGAATATTAACCCGTTAGCCATCGACTGTCCCTTTCGGGTTCGCCTTAGGACCAGACTAACCCACAGCTGATTAGCATAGCTGTGGAAACCTTAGTTTTTCGGTGTGCGGGTTTCTCGCCCGCATTATCGTTACTTATGCCTACATTTTCTTTTCTAACCAGTCCAGCCCTCCTTACGAAAAACCTTCAACCCTGTTAGAATGCTCCCCTACCACTTGCAATTACTTGCAAATCCATAGCTTCGGTAATATGCTTATGCCCGATTATTATCCATGCTCGTCCGCTCGACTAGTGAGCTGTTACGCACTCTTTAAATGAATGGCTGCTTCCAAGCCAACATCCTAGCTGTCTGGGCAGACAAACCTCGTTCTTTCAACTTAGCATATATTTGGGGACCTTAGCTGATGGTCTGGGTTCTTTCCCTCTCGGACTTGGACCTTAGCACCCAAGCCCTCACTGTTAGTGAACATTATACAGCATTCGGAGTTTGTCAGGAATTGGTAGGCGGTGAAGCCCCCGCATCCAATCAGTAGCTCTACCTCTGTATAACTTTATAACTAACGCTGCACCTAAATGCATTTCGGGGAGTACGAGCTATTTCCGAGTTTGATTGGCCTTTCACCCCTACCCACAGGTCATCCGAAGACTTTTCAACGTCAACCGGTTCGGTCCTCCACTGTGTGTTACCACAGCTTCAACCTGCCCATGGGTAGATCACACGGTTTCGCGTCTAACACTACTGACTAAAGCGCCCTATTCAGACTCGCTTTCGCTGCGGATCCATACCTGAAGTACTTATCCTTGCCAGCAGCGTTAACTCGTAGGCTCATTATGCAAAAGGCACGCCGTCACCCCACGAAAGGGCTCCGACCGCTTGTAAGCGTATGGTTTCAGGATCTATTTCACTCCGTTATTCACGGTTCTTTTCACCTTTCCCTCACGGTACTGGTTCACTATCGGTCTCTCAGGAGTATTTAGCCTTAGCGGATGGTCCCGCCGAATTCAGACAGGGTTTCACGTGCCCCGCCCTACTCAGGATACCACTATCTATTACATTTATTACCCATACGGGGCTATCACCCTCTTTGGCGTCACTTTCCAGTAACTTCCGGTTCTGCATGCATAAAATGTCGTGGTCCTACAACCCCAGCACTGCCGTAACAGCACTGGTTTGGGCTAATCCGCGTTCGCTCGCCACTACTTACGGAATCACTTTTGTTTTCTTCTCCTCCGCCTACTTAGATGTTTCAGTTCAGCGGGTTTGCCCACCTATCGGTGTGCTATATCTTCAATATAGCGGGTTGCCCCATTCGGATATCTGCGGATCAATCTGTGTGTGCCAGTCCCCGCAGCTTTTCGCAGCTTATCACGTCCTTCATCGCCTCTGAGAGCCTAGGCATTCCCCATACGCCCTTATTTTGCTTATTGTACCAATCTTGTTACTTAAAACAAGACCGTTTTTTTTGTTTTTTACAATAAAATTGTAAAAAACGCTTTCTACTTTCTTATTATTTTCTTATCTCAATATGTCAATGAACTTTATCTAGTCAAAAGTCAAAAGTCGTCAAGTGAATCACTTTGGACTTTATGACTTTAATCTTTATGACTAAAATCGTGGAGAATAACGGAGTCGAACCGTTGACCTCCTGCGTGCAAGGCAGGCGCTCTAGCCAGCTGAGCTAATCCCCCAATCTAATTATGAATTGTGAATTATGAATTAGGAATTATTTGTAATTCGTAATCTTTCAACTCTAGAATTTCCTTCTTTTTAAGCTTTTCAGTCTTTTTAATTATCAATTAACAAGTATTAATTGTCAATTCTTAAAAAGTAGTCCCGGGCAGACTCGAACTGCCGACCCCTACATTATCAGTGTAGTACTCTAACCAGCTGAGCTACGAGACTCTGTTTTACTTAATTTTTATCATTTTTTTTAAATTAACAGCAAGAGTAATACAATCTAAAATTCAAAACCTTTAAATTTCATCATTTTTCCTAAGCGTGCATTACTGCTAACACTCAGGCTCTAGAAAGGAGGTGTTCCAGCCGCACCTTCCGGTACGGCTACCTTGTTACGACTTAGCCCTAGTTACCAGTTTTACCCTAGGCAGCTCCTTGCGGTCACCGACTTCAGGCACCCCCAGCTTCCATGGCTTGACGGGCGGTGTGTACAAGGCCCGGGAACGTATTCACCGGATCATGGCTGATATCCGATTACTAGCGATTCCAGCTTCACGGAGTCGAGTTGCAGACTCCGATCCGAACTGTGACCGGCTTTATAGATTCGCTCCTGGTCACCCAGTGGCTGCTCTCTGTACCGGCCATTGTAGCACGTGTGTAGCCCAAGGCGTAAGGGCCGTGATGATTTGACGTCATCCCCACCTTCCTCACAGTTTGCACTGGCAGTCTTGTTAGAGTTCCCGACATCACTCGCTGGCAACTAACAACAGGGGTTGCGCTCGTTATAGGACTTAACCTGACACCTCACGGCACGAGCTGACGACAACCATGCAGCACCTTGTAAACTGTCTTGCGAAAGATCTGTTTCCAAATCGGTCAGTCTGCATTTAAGCCTTGGTAAGGTTCCTCGCGTATCATCGAATTAAACCACATGCTCCACCGCTTGTGCGGGCCCCCGTCAATTCCTTTGAGTTTCAAACTTGCGTTCGTACTCCCCAGGTGGGATACTTATCACTTTCGCTTAGCCACTGAACTTGCGCCCAACAGCTAGTATCCATCGTTTACGGCGTGGACTACCAGGGTATCTAATCCTGTTCGCTCCCCACGCTTTCGTCCATCAGCGTCAATAAACTGGTAGTAACCTGCCTTCGCAATTGGTATTCCATGTAATATCTAAGCATTTCACCGCTACACTACATATTCTAGTTACTTCCCAGTAATTCAAGTTCAGCAGTATCAATGGCCGTTCCACCGTTGAGCGATGGGCTTTCACCACTGACTTACTAAACCGCCTACGGACCCTTTAAACCCAATGATTCCGGATAACGCTTGGATCCTCCGTATTACCGCGGCTGCTGGCACGGAGTTAGCCGATCCTTATTCTTACGATACCGTCAAGCTCCTATACATAGGAGTGTTTCTTCTCGTACAAAAGCAGTTTACAATCCATAGGACCGTCATCCTGCACGCGGCATGGCTGGTTCAGACTTGCGTCCATTGACCAATATTCCTCACTGCTGCCTCCCGTAGGAGTCTGGTCCGTGTCTCAGTACCAGTGTGGGGGATCTCCCTCTCAGGACCCCTACCCATCGTGGCCTTGGTAAGCCGTTACCTTACCAACTAGCTAATGGGACGCATGCTCATCTTTCACCGTTGTGACTTTAATTATAAAGTGATGCCGCTCTATAATACTATGAGGTATTAATCCAAATTTCTCTGGGCTATCCCTCTGTGAAAGGCAGATTGCATACGCGTTACGCACCCGTGCGCCGGTCTCAAAGCCCGAAGACTTCTACCCCTCGACTTGCATGTGTTAAGCCTGCCGCTAGCGTTCATCCTGAGCCAGGATCAAACTCTTCATCGTATATTTTAATATTATATTGCGATGAATATCTATCGGTTCTTTTCGAATCTTTCGATTCTATTACTCTTATTTCTTTTGTTCTAACATCTCTGTTAAAACGGCTGTCAATTCAATATGTCTACGAACGTATTTTTTTGTCTTTCGCTTGTCTCTCAAAGCGGGTGCAAAACTAAAACTTCTTTTTGTTTCTCGCAAGAAAAATTTAAAAAAATTTGAAACTTTTTTTTCGTTTCTTTTTTTCTATTTTTTCTTCCAATCTTTCAATGAACTTCCGTGTTTTGCGGGGTGCAAATGTAAAAAGCATTTTCAAATCTCACAAGCTTTTTCGAATCTTTTTTTTGAAAATTTCTTCTCTCTCAATTCTTATTCCTGTCAGTATTTCTATGAACGTTTTTCGTTGTTGCGGGTGCAAAAGTACCACCTTTATTTACATTTACAAGCCTTTTCTTTATATAATTTCAATCTTTTTTAAAACTTTTTCTTAACTCACTCATAACAGCTGATTTACAATCTCAACTTTTTTGAATAACTGTAAGTTTTTTCTTTATTCACTTGTCATTTTCATATTTTTCGCAGGTTTGGGTTTGCCGATTTTGCAGAGTTTTCAGCTTTTCCAACTCTTTTTATATGATTCTTTATCCTTTTAACGGCATCTTTCCATCTAAAAGCTTCTCCCCAGAAACAGATGCCCTAGCCCCGATAGAAGCGGAAATCCTTTTTGTGGCGGGGTTCGCCACAAAAAGATTGAAGAGGATAGCGGGATTTAGCTCCTGAAAATCATAATACCATACTTATATATGTATACACAAAAAAAACAAACCCGACAGGTTTTCAAAAACTGGCGGGTTATGAGAATGAAATCTACTCTTATATATAGTATACTTATATATGTATACTTTCGTTTAGGCTGTCGATTGCTTCTTTTGTGATCTGGATGCTTTTTAATTTTGCCTGATGATCGAAGATTGGACTTGTTACCATTAGTTCGTCTATTCTGGCGTAGTCGATGAACTTTTTCAAATCCGTTTTTAATTGTTCTTTGTTTCCTGTGAAGGTCCCCGCTGTCATCTGATTGACATGAAAACGTTCTGCTTCGTTCATGATATCGTCCAATGATGGAACCGGTGGTTGTAAACCTTTACGATCGTTTCTAATTAAGTTCAGGAACATTTGATACAAACTCGTAGACAATAGTTCTGCTTCTTCGTTTGTGTCTGCTGCAATGATATTCACGCAAGCCATTGTTTTTGGTTTATCTAAATATTCTGAAGGTTGGAAGTTTTCTCTATAAAACTCAAATGCCTGAATCATTAGTTTTGGAGCAAAGTGTCCAGCAAAAGCATAAGGCAATCCGTAAGCTGCTGCCAAAGCTGCACTATCCATGCTTGATCCTAAAATCCAAATTGGCACTTTTAAGCCTTCGGCTGGAAACGCTCGAACTTTTCCTGTTTCATTTTCACTTGAAAAATATTCTTGGAGTTTGCTTACGTTTTGAGGAAAACGCTGTGCCTGCTCGAAAAAATCTTTACGAATTGCTTCAGCAGTTGGCTGATCTGTCCCTGGCGCTCTTCCTAAACCTAAATCGATTCGGTTTGGATAAAGAGTTTCTAATGTTCCGAATTGTTCTGCCACTACTAAAGGCGAATGATTTGGAAGCATGATTCCGCCAGAACCTACACGGATCTTTTCGGTTTGACTTGCTACATAACCAATTAAAACCACGGTTGCTGTACTTGCAACATGTGCCATATTATGGTGTTCTGCTAGCCAAATCCTTTTGTATCCTAACTTATCGGCTAATTGCGCTATGTCTTTTGTTTTTTGGAATGTTTCTGTTGCGTTACTATCTTGGGTGATAATCGCAAGCTCTAATATTGAGACTGAAATTGGGTTTTTCATATAAATTAAGGGTAAAATACAAAATTAACTCATTTATGCGAATGCCTTTTGTTTTCTAATGTTAATAGAATTATAATATTACTAAGTTATTCAGTATATCTATTTTTTAATAATTAATTATTGTTTTACGATAATTAATTATACATTTGCAATATCAATCAAACTTTTCAATATATGAAGACAACTCATATTGTATCCAGAATATTATTTTATTTTACCCGTTTTTTGGCTGTGGTTTATTTCTTTTTGGCTGCATATTCTGTTTTTACACTGATAACAGGATTATTCTTGACTTTTAAGGACAACGGAAAGTATTTTCAGGTTTGTTATCCTTTTACTTCTCATCCTTTAATGCTTGGAGATTACAATTTGCCCTATATTCTTTTTGATTTTTTAGCACCGCTCAGTTTGTACGGACTTTTCTTTTTATTGAGCAGTAATGTTTTTAAAGTATTTTTTCAGCCTAAATTATTTACGCAAAACGGAATTTCTCATTTAAGACGCTTCTATTTATCCAATTTATTAATTCCGGGTATTGTGATTTTCACAGCTTTCTTTTTTGTTCCGCTGGATAATGAAGTTTCGTTATTTATTTTGTTACACGGAATGCTTGGAGTTTTTGCTTACTTTTTAGCAGCCATTTTTAAACAAGGTTTAAACCTTCAGAACGAACAAGACTTATTTATATAACTATGCCAATAATTGTAAATGTTGATGTAATGCTTGCCAAACGCAAGATGCAGAGTAAAGAGTTGGCAGAAAAACTAGATATTACGCCTGCCAATTTATCGATTCTAAAAACTGGAAAAGCAAAAGGAATTCGGTTTGATACTCTCGAAGCTATTTGTAAAATATTAGATTGCCAGCCCGGCGATATTTTAGAATACGTGGCAGAATAGCTTTTTTAAAATTTTATTTCATTCTTAATAAATCGGTTTTTGAAACCGACAGGCGTTCTATTGCCTAAATTTTTCAAATCATAGTTTAATTCAATCATCTAAATCAATCAAAAAATGAACAGTTTATCAATCAAAAATCTCAGCAAAACGTATGAGAACGGCACGCAGGCGATTGACCATTTATCGCTTGAAATTTCAAACGGTATGTTTGGTTTATTGGGTCCGAATGGCGCAGGAAAATCGACTTTAATGCGAACTATTGCTGCTTTGCAGGAACCTACTTCGGGAATTATCGAGTTTAACGGAATCAATATTCTCGAAAACCCAATGTTTATCAGGCAAAATCTGGGATATCTGCCTCAGGAATTTGGCGTTTACCCCAAGATTTCTGCGTATCGTCTATTGGATCATTTGGCAATTTTGAAAGGAATCTTCAATAAGAAGGAACGTCACGATCAAATTTTGTATTTGCTGCAGCAAACTAATTTATTACAGCATAAAGACAAAGCGGTTCATTCGTTTTCTGGCGGAATGCGTCAGCGCTTTGGAATTGCACAGGCTTTATTAGGAAATCCGAAGATCATTATTGTGGATGAACCGACTGCGGGACTTGATCCCGAGGAAAGAAACCGTTTCAATAATCTATTGAGTGAAATTGGCGAAAGCATTATTGTAATTCTATCAACGCATATTGTCGAAGATGTTCGTGATCTGTGCACCAAAATGGCAATTATTTCTAATGGAAAATTAATTTTAGAAGGAAATCCTAATGAAGCCATCGATTCTTTGAAAGAAAAAATCTGGTCGAAAGCGATTCATAAAAATGAACTGAAAGAATACCAGAAACATTTTAATATTATTTCTTCTCATTTGAATTCAGGAAAAATCAACATTCATGTTTTCTCTAATCAACAGCCTGATTCTGGTTTTGAATTGACTTCCCCAGATTTGAGCGATGTCTATTTTAATATTTTATCTCAAAATCAACTTAAAAATTAGTGTTATGCTTTCTAAATTAATTCAATTTGAATGGCATAGCAATACCAGAAGCTGGACTTTTTATGCCACATTTATCATTTATTTGGTTTTAGGATTTTTTGTGAGTGCTTTTGCGAATTTTTCTTTTTCGGGCGCTTACAAAAATAGTCCGTATGTATTGACTTATGCGATTGGTTTGATTTCGCTGATGACGATATTTTCGATTACACTTCAGGTTGCGCAGAGTTTTTTAAAGGAATATGAAACGAAATTCGATTCGATAATTTTCTCCTCACCTATTTCTAAGTTTCATTATTTAGCTCCAAAATTTATTACAGCATTTATAATCGCCGTAGTTTCTTTTGGAATGTTTATCGTTGGAATGATCGTTGGACATCAAATGTCGTGGCTTTCTAAAAGCGAAATCGGTCCTTTTGAAATTATAAATTATCTCTGGCCGTATTTTGTAATTGTGATTCCAAATATTTTCCTGTGCCTTTCGATATTGACGACTTTGGCTTGGCTTACGCGAAGTAAACTTTTTATCTATGTTGGCGGTTTATTAATTTACATCTTATATATAGCGGGTTCTATTTTTTCTAATTCGCCAATCTTTGCAAATGCTTCTCCATCTTCGGCGAAATCCATGTCTTTGGCTGCAAAAATAGATCCGTTTGGTTTGGCTGCTTTTTTAGAACAAACAAGATATTGGACTTCAATTGAAAAAAATACCGAATTGGTTTCTCTTTCGGGGAACTTTTTATTTAACCGATTGTTGTGGATTTTGGTTTCACTGTTTTTGCTTTTTATTTCCTATCGATTGTTTACCTTCCGAAAAACGAAAATCATAAAGCTAAAAACGCCTAAAGTTATTTCAAAAGAAGCAAAAATCTTTTCTTCGGAAATTCCAAAAAACATCGAGTTCAAAACTTTCAGGCATAATTTTGCTGTTTTTAAAAGCAATATCAAACTGGATATTTTTTTAGTTTTAAAAGGAATTCCGTTTTTGTTGATTGTTCTTTTATTTTCGGGATTATTGGCAATCGAAATTTCGGATGAAATTGACGGCGGAATAAGATTAGCCGAAAAAATTACAGATACGGCTTTAATGATTTCCACCATAATGGATCGTCTACCTTTTATTCTAATTTTAATTCTGCTTTTTTATAGTAGTGAATTATTAAACCGAAGCGAAAATTCGAGATTTGAAATGCTCGAAAATACCGCACCGTATTCTCAATTTGTGGTTTTATTGGCCAAACTGATGGCACTTTTTATCATTCCGTTAATCATAATCAGTATTAGTATTTTAATTGGATGCAGTTTTCAGATTGTGAATGCCAATGCTCCAATCGAAATTAGTCTTTACCTTTCTTTATTTTATTATCTCGGATTTCCGTTGCTGTTGATTTCGATTTTAGTAATTGCGATTCAGACTTTTATTAAAAATAAATATATCGGACTTTCGGTTGCTGCTTTTGTCTGCATTTTGTTTTGTACAGGAATTGGAGAACAATTGGGAATTTCACATCCTTTACTGCGATTCGGAAATGCGTTTAAAAGAGAATATTTTGATTTGAATGGTTTCGGAAAATATACTTTTCCGTTTCATATTTCGATGCTGTACAATTTCGGATTGGCTTTACTGCTTCTTACTTTGACAGGAATTTTGTGGAAAAGAAATGCTTCAATCCTAAAAACCTTTCGGAGAAATTCCTGCAATGCCTTTCAAAAAACAACTTTTGCATTGGGAATTATTCTTTTTATCGCTTTTGGAACTTATCTTTTTTATAAAACTAATATTGAATATCCGTATTTGACCAAAGATAACGTTAACAATTGGAGCGAACATTACGAAAAGCAATTCAAAAAATATGTCAATCTAGCACAACCAACAATTGTTTCTGTAAAAAGCAAAGTGGATTTATTTCCTGAGGAGAATCGTTATGAAGTAAAAGGCACTTATGAATTGATCAATAATATTGAAAAACCTATTGATAGTTTACTCCTATATATAGATCAAAATTCAAAACTGACTTCTGTTGAAATTGAGAATGCAAAAAATCTAGATGATGTTTCTAAATTTCAGCATTATTGGTATCGATTAGAAAAACCTTTAAAACCTCATCAGAAAATAAAAATGAGTTTTTCTTTTACCTCAACTTGGTCGCCATTTAAAGGTCATACTGCATTTAATTCTATCATTGAAAATGGTTCGTTTATGCGAATAAGCCGTTATTTTCCAACTTTTGGTTATCAGGAATCGAATGAAATCAGCAGTGAAAAAGAACGGGCAAAAAGGCATTTGAAACCACAGACTCCGCTTAAAAAACTTGAGGATAAATCGAAAACAACAAATGATTTTGTTGATTATGATGTTGTGGTTTCGACGTCTAAAAATCAAACGGTGATTGGTGTTGGAGATTTAGTTGGGAACTGGAAAAAAGACGACAGAAATTATTTTCATTATAAATCAAATGGAAAGATTCCTTTTCGATTTGCTTTTTCTTCTGCCGAATATGAAATTCAAAAAACAAATTATAAAGGCATTTCTATTGAAGTTTTTTATGATAAAAGACATTCGAGAAACGTTGCAAAACTGATTCAAGATGTAAAAAATACTTTAGATTATTGCCAAAACAATTTTGGAAAATATCCATACAAAACGATTCGTTATGCCGAGGTTTCTGCTTTCGCGGATGGATTTGCTGCGACTTCGTATCCGTCCACAGTTTTTATGAAAGAGAATTTTGGATTTTACAGCAACTTGAATAATCACGATAAAGAAGATATCATCAATCAGTTGACGGCACATGAATTGTCGCACGAATGGTGGGGAAATTCGCAAATTAGTCCAGAGCAAAAAGAAGGAAGCTGGATTTTGACCGAAACGCTGGCGCAATACACCGAATTGATGTTGTATGAAAAAGAACATGGTTTGGAAAAAGCCTTAGAAACTTTAAAAATTCATTTGGATTTATATTTGAGCAGTCGAAGTTATGAACCTGAAACGCCTTTGTATAAAACAAATTATGAAACTCCGCATTTACCTTATGATAAAGGAATGCTGGTGATGCATCAGCTTCGAATTTTAATCGGTGAAGAAAAAGTAAATCTGGCTTTGAAAAATTTCTTGAATCATTACAAATATTCTAATCCAATTCCAGATTCTGAAGATTTATTGAAAGAGATTTATTTAGTTGCAGATTCTAAACTCTATCCAAAACTAGATGAAATGTTTAAAAAGATTATTACTTATTCTTCTAAAATTTCTAAAGTTGAAAGCGTGAAAAAGAATGATTTTTATGAAATTTCCTTTAAAGCAGATTCTAAAAAATATATTGAAAATGCTACGGGAGTTCGAAAGCAAATTGACAATGATAAAACAATTGATATTGGAATTTATGATGAAAACGGAAAGTTATTTCGCTACACATTTCCAATCAAAAACAATTTAATTGAAGGCAAAATTAAAATCAAAAACAAACCTCAACGAATTGTTATTGATCCTCTTTTAATGAATATCGATACTTTTATAAAGGACAACGAGAAAGAGATTGAGTAGTTTTTTATTTTTTTGCCACAGATTAAAAGGATTATTTATTTTACTGGAAATTTAGCGTAAGCAAAAAAATCATTAAAATCCTTTTAATCTGTGGCAAAAAAAACTTTATTTCAATTAAATGAAAATCTGTTTGTGAGTTGTTTTTCCATCGTCTTTTATTTTCAAATCTTTATTGGATTCGATTTCAAATTTTGATGGAGTTTCTATGTTTAATGAAATATCTCGATTTCTAAAAGTTTCTGGAATTTCGGGAAGCAGAATTGTTACTATTACTTCTTTATTTTTCTGCTGGAAATCGACTTTTATTCGGTCTCTTAACCAAATGTATTCGTAAACTTCCTGCCACGGCGCCATCCAGATCGAATCATTTCCTTTTAATCCGTATTTGTTGGCAAGCGTTGTCATATAGTATTTGAAATCAGGAAAACGCATGCTTAGATTCCACAAGTTTGTATTTCCCGTTCCGTGTGTGAATTCGTTAAACCAAACTGGATCATCTTGTTTTACAATAGAATCTATCGTTTTTAAATATTTATCCATTGTTCTAAAACTTGTCGTGTCTTTTGAACTCTGGACAAAAGTTCGAGCAGAAATCATTTTATCTAAATCTACTTTTGAATCTACTTTAAAAACCGGTCCTTCACCATAATAAGAAGCAACAGAAAAATGTCCGTTATTAAGTGCTTCTTTTTCGTATTCCAAATAATATTTCTCATCACCTTCTCCGCCAGGAACTACAAAATGAGACATTGTAAAATCAAGATTTTGCTTAATCGAAGTTGTATTTTCGGTTACTTCTGTTAAATAATTCGTTCCATGTTTTGTGGCATGATGAAAACCATGATTCAAAATATCCCAACCAGCATTGTACATTTCTTTAATTTCTGACCAAGAAAGATGTCCGCGATTTTCAGGCAAATCACGAATTGAACCTCCATTGATCGCTAATGCCAATTTAAACGGAATTTTATTTCCCATTCCGTCCGAATAAAAAAGTCCTTCTGAAACTGTTCCGTCTCCACCTTGATCAATTTTCCATTCGTTAATGGATGGATTACTGATTTTTCCTCCATTTAATAATGGGAACGCAGTTAAATAAGCCGATCTGTAGCCATCGTCAAGCGTAAAACTATACGCCAAATGTTTGTTGTATTTTAAAGGAGAAACGGCAATTTTTACCTTATCAGCCGATTTCAGTTTTATTTTGAATGAAATAGTTTTCGGTTTTGAAGAATCTTTTTGAATAATTCCGTTTGAAAAGCCATTAAAGCTACCGAAGATTACGACAGCTATTATAAGTAGAATTCGTTTTGACATAAATTTTAGTGGTTATTTTGCGATCTAAAAGTACATTTCTTTTTGAAAAAATATTTTAAAACTGATTCTGTCCTTAAAAATAATTTGTTCTGAATCAAAAAAGAGAACAGATTTTAAACCTAAATTTGTACATCAAAACACCAATTCGTTTTTAGCTAATCTGCAAAATGACACACAAAATTTTAATTATAGACGACGAAGAAAAACTGAGAAGTCTGCTGGCACGTATTATAAAATCGGAAGGATTTGAAGTTTTTGAAGCCAAAGATTTAAAATCAGGTTTCAAAAAATTGGAACAAACCGAAATTGATGTCGTTTTGTGCGACGTAAAACTTCCCGACGGAAACGGCGTTGATTTTCTTCAGAATATAAAAGGAAGCTTTCCGCTTACAGAAGTTATTCTACTGACTGCTTTTGGAAATATTCCAGACGGCGTTCAGGCAATGAAAAATGGTGCTTTCGACTATATTGTAAAAGGCGATGATAATGATAAAATTATTCCGATGCTTTATAAAGCGGTCGAAAAAGTACATTTACAGAAAAAAGTTCAGCAATTAGAAAAACGAATCAATGATAAATATTCTTTCAATACCATAATTGGAAAATCAAAAGGAATCGAACAAGTTATTGATTTGGCTCAAAAAGTAGCCAAAACCGATTCGACTGTTTTACTTATGGGCGAAACGGGAACCGGAAAAGAGGTTTTTGCACAGGCAATTCACGAAAACAGCAATCGTGCAGGAAAATCTTTTGTGGCATTAAACTGCAGTACTTTCACAAAAGAAATTTTAGAAAGCGAACTTTTCGGTCATAAACAAGGAGCTTTTACCGGAGCTGTAAAAGATAAAAAAGGTTTTATCGAGGAAGCCAATGGCGGAACTTTATTTTTGGATGAAATTGGTGAAATGCCAATTGATCTTCAGTCCAAATTACTACGTGTTTTAGAAACTTCCGAATATATTCCCGTTGGTGACACGACTCCGAAAAAGTCAAATTTCAGATTAATTGCCGCTACGAACCGAGATTTAAAAACAGAAAGCGACGAACATCGTTTCCGTTCTGATTTGTATTTCCGTTTGAATATTTTCGAAATCAAATTGCCTTCTTTGCGAGAAAGAATTAAAGATATTCCGCTATTAGCCAATTATTATGTGAAGCAATTTTCAGAAAAAACGAATAAAAAAGCTTTACAGATTGCAGATGACTTTTTACAAAAACTGGAAAACTATTCTTGGCCGGGAAATATCCGCGAACTCAAAAATGTTATTGAAAGATCGGTTATTTTGAGCAATGGGGATATTTTAACTTCAGATGTTCTTCCTTATGAAATGCAACATCAAGCTGAAAATAATTCAAAATCAATGTCCGCTTTCTCGATGCAGAGTGTTGAAAAGCTGCATATTCAGAAAGTTTTGAATTATACGAAAGGAAATAAAGCTGAAACGGCTCGATTATTAGAAATTGGAATTGCGACTTTGTATCGAAAACTGGAAGAATACCAAATTCAATAACAATTACAAAATTCAATTACAATGTCAATATCAATTTTCAAAGCTTCGGAGAAGCGTAATATTTATAGATTATTTATTCCCAATAATAAAAAAAGCTCCAGCGGAGCGACATCTACGTAATCAAAAAAATATGTCGCCCTGCTGGGGCTCTGATAAATGTGGATTGATCATTTTCTATAAATATGCCTCTCCTCCGGAGCTTGACAATAACATATCAAAACGAGAAAAGCTTATCAAAATGATAGGCTTTTTTTATGTCTGATTTTTGGCACACAACTACATTCCTTTTATTCACAACACTTTACACACAACTTGACATTTTCGGAACATATTTTGGCATAAGGAGAGAGAACATTAAAATTCATTCCAAATGAAAAATCAAGTAACCTCAATCTACAAACAAGCCGAACGGTTTGCTGAAATAACCAAAAAATCTATTATTTCTGGAAATATCGTCAGAGCGAAAAAATGTTTAGCTCTTGCTGAACGTTTGTTTATAACCGGAAGCATCGAAACTAAAAATGCCATTTCTAATGTATATGTTTTCTCAGTTTCGTCTTTTATGGAAATGCGTCATTGCAATATTTCACATCTTTTTCCTCAAACCCTTAAAGCGGAATATATCAAGCAGGTTAATGCTTCAGGTGTTTAATCGGTAAACTGTTTAATCGCTTCAATACAATCTAAAATCTGAATTCTAAAATAATTTCCTATGATCACTTTTCTTTTACTCGCATTAGCCGTTGTGCTGTTTGCTATTTGTTTTCTGTCAGTTGAATTCTTTGAAAAAATCTAAATCATGACTGCACTATTTATCATTTCAATCGCCGTTTTCGTGTATTTGATTTATGTACTAATCAAACCCGAAAAATTTTAAAAAAAAGAATTTTAGAATTTCAGATTCTTTCAAAGAAATCTAAAATCTAAAATCAACAATCTAAAATTAAATAATATGAACACAGAGTTACTTGGCGTCATTGGTATTTTTATCCTAACCATTGTTTTAGCAATTCCTTTAGGAAAATATATTGCTAAAGTGTATTTAGGAGATAAAACACTTCTTGACCCGATTTTCAATCCAATTGAAAAATTTATTTTTAAAATCAGCGGCATTAATTCGGCTGAAGAAATGAACTGGAAACAACACTTAAAAGCACTTTTAAGTATCAACATAGTTTGGTTCTTTCTTTGCTTTTTCGTTTTATTATTTCAAGGATCTTTACCCCTTAATCCGGATAACAATCCTTCTATGACGGCTGATTTGGCATTTAACACCGCTATTTCATTTTTAGTCAATTGTAACTTACAGCATTATTCAGGCGAAAGCGGGGTTTCTTATCTTTCGCAAATCGTCTTGATGTTTCTTCAATTTGTTTCTGCTGGTATCGGAATGGCTGCTGCCGCTATGATTTTTACAGCAATGAAAGAAAGAACAACAGAAAAACTGGGTAATTTTTATAATTATTTCATCAAAAGCTGTACTCGTATTTTATTACCGCTTTCAGCAATTGCAGCTGTAGCACTAGTATTTAGCGGAACTCCAATGACTTTTGAAGGTAAAGATGCTATTACAACACTTCAAGGCGATCATGTAGAAGTTTCTCGCGGACCAGCTGCAGCCTTTATTGCGATTAAACATATAGGTACAAACGGTGGTGGATTTTTTGGTGCCAATTCAGCACATCCATTAGAGAATCCAACTTATTTTACGAATGGAGTTGAGCTTTGGGCGCAGATGATCATTCCATTTGCCATGATTTTTGCTCTTGGATTTTACCTCAATAAAAGAAAATTAGCGAATATTATTTTTGGTGTAATGACGGTTGGATTTTTACTCTTGGTTGTTCCAACCGTTATGAGTGAAATCAACGGAAATCCTGCTATCACAAAAATGGGTATTGCACAGACAACCGGAGCGATGGAAGGAAAAGAAGTTCGGTTTGGACCCGCAATTTCAGGTTTCTGGAGTATTGCTACAACTGTAATTTCTACAGGTTCTGTAAACAGTATGCACGATAGCTCTATGCCAGTTTCTGGCGCTATGCAATTATTATCTATGATGGTGAATGCCTTTTACGGCGGATGCGGTGTTGGTATTTTGAACTACTACATTTTCATTATTCTGGCTGTATTCATTTCCGGATTAATGGTTGGGCGAACTCCTGAATTTTTAGGTAAGAAAATAGAAGCGCGAGAAGTAAAAATTGCTGCTTTTATCGCTATTCTTCACCCATTATTAATACTAGCAGGAACTGCTTTGGCTTCATATTTTACTGCTCATGATACAGCAATGGGTTATTGGTTTAACGGAAACGCAACAGGCTGGTTAAACAATCCAGGAAATCACGGATTCTCTGAAATGTTATACGAATATACTTCAAGCGCTGCCAATAACGGTTCTGGTTTTGAAGGTTTGGGAGATAATAATCCGTTCTGGAATATCACTACAGGAATTGTGTTACTGTTAAGCCGTTTTATTCCAATTATTGGACCATTAGCAATTGCAGGTTTACTGGCAGGTAAAAAATACATTCCAGAAAGTGCCGGAACTTTAAAAACCGATACCTCAATTTTCGGAATCATGACTTTTGCCGTAATCGCAATTATCGCTGCTTTATCATTCTTTCCAGCATTGGCACTTGGACCTTTAGCAGAGTATTTTACACTAAAATAAAAATGCTGGATAATTTAAACACATAGAGACATAGTCTTTAAATCTATAAAAAAGAATAAAAAGAAAACTCGTTTTCACACATAGCTATGTGAATATATGCAAGTGAAACGCCTTTTTCGGAAAGTTAAAATCTATGTCTCTATGTGTTTAAAAAAATCAGTTAAACAAAATAATATAAAAAATGACAACTAATAAATCCACATCATTGTTTGAAAGTAAACAAGTAAAAGAAGCCTTAGTGCAGTCTTTTGTGAAGCTTAATCCAAAAATGATGATCAAAAATCCGGTAATGTTTACCGTAGAAATTGGAACAGCCATTATGTTTGCCGTTTGCGTTTCGATCTTAATGGGTGCAAATGATCAGGGAAGTTTTACTTATAACCTAATTGTATTTTTAATTTTACTGGCAACGCTTTTATTTGCCAATTTCGCCGAAGCCATTGCCGAAGCAAGAGGAAAAGCACAAGCCGACAGTTTAAGAAAAACAAGAGAAGAAACTCCTGCAAGACAGATTCTGCCAAACGGAGAAATCAGAAATATCAGTTCTTCAGCATTAAAAAAAGACGATATTTTCGTTTGCGAAACAGGTGATTTAATTGCTGCCGATGGTGAAATTATCGAAGGTCTGGCTACCATTGACGAAAGTGCCATTACTGGAGAAAGTGCTCCTGTAATTCGGGAAGCTGGCGGAGATAAATCTTCGGTTACCGGAGGAACAAAAGTATTATCTGATAAAATTAAAGTAAAAGTAACTTCTGAACCTGGCGAAAGCTTTTTAGATAAAATGATTGCTTTGGTTGAAGGTGCGAGCCGTCAGAAAACACCAAACGAAATTGCCTTAACCATTTTATTAGCCGCATTTACTTTAATTTTCGTGATTGTGTGTGTTACGCTAAAACCGTTTGCCGACTATGCCAACGCACCCATCACGACTGCGGCTTTCATTGCTTTATTTGTATGTTTAATTCCAACTACAATTGGAGGTTTACTTTCTGCGATTGGTATTGCGGGAATGGATAGAGCTTTACGAGCTAACGTTATTACAAAATCGGGTAAAGCGGTTGAAACTGCTGGAGATATTGATGTTTTACTTTTGGATAAAACCGGAACCATTACAATTGGAAACCGAAAAGCAACCAATTTTTATCCAACAAAAGCAATTTCTTTTGATGATTTCGTTAAATCGGCTGTTTTGAGTTCGCTTGCAGATGATACTCCGGAAGGAAAAAGTATTCTCGAGTTAAGTGAAATGTTAGATGTGAAAAATGAAACAAAAGCGAGCTTTTTACAAACTACTTCTGATATTTCACACACAATAAAATTTACTGCCGAAACCAGAACTTCTGGGGTAGTATTAAAAGACGGAACCAACATTAGAAAAGGAGCGCAAGATGCTGCAAAAAACATTGCGCAGCAAGCTGGAAATTCTTTTCCAGAAGATACCGCACAACAAGTAATTTCTATTTCGTCTAACGGAGGAACTCCATTAGTCGTAATCAAAAACAATGAAGTTCAAGGTGTTATCGAACTTCAGGATATTATAAAAACCGGAATGAAAGAACGTTTTGAGCGCTTGCGCAGAATGGGAATCAAAACGGTTATGGTTACGGGAGATAACCCGCTTACAGCTAAATTTATTGCCGAAGCTGCTGGTGTTGATGATTTTATTGCCGAGGCTAAGCCTGAGGATAAAATGAATTATATCAGAAAAGAACAGGCTGAAGGAAGACTGGTTGCCATGATGGGTGACGGAACAAATGATGCTCCTGCCCTTGCCCAGGCGAATGTTGGAGTTGCCATGAACAGTGGAACTCAAGCAGCAAAAGAAGCCGGAAACATGGTCGATCTTGACAATGATCCAACGAAACTAATCGAAATTGTTGAAATTGGAAAACAGCTTTTAATGACTCGAGGTACCTTAACTACTTTTTCTATTGCAAATGACGTTGCGAAATATTTTGCTATTGTTCCTGCTCTTTTTATTACTGCGATTCCTGCGCTTCAAGGTTTAAATATCATGCATTTGCATAGTCCCGAAAGTGCGATTTTATCGGCTGTAATTTTCAACGCGATTATCATTCCGATATTGATTCCGCTTGCGCTTAAAGGTGTTGATTATCGTCCGATTGGAGCTAGTGCCATTCTTAAAAGAAACCTTTTAATTTATGGTCTTGGCGGATTGATTGTTCCTTTTATCGGGATTAAGGTAATTGATTTGTTGGTCGCACTTTTTATGTAAAAATTCAAACCTGTCAGGTTTACAAAACTCAAATAAAAACATTGGTTCTAAATTACTCCTTTCTAAGAAAAAAACTTAGCATCTCAGCAACTTAGCACCTTAGAATCTCAAAAAAAATGAAAAATCTATTTTCACTATTAAAACTTACCGTATTTACTTTGATTTTGTTTGCGGTTATTTATCCTTTAGCGATTTACGGAATCGCAAAATTAGCTCCAAATCAAGGAAAAGGAGAAACGATTTCGGTTAACGGAAAAGTGGTTGGTTACCAAAAAATTGGACAAAAGTTCGATAAGTCGAATTATTTCTGGGGAAGACCTTCGGCTGTTGATTATAACGCAGCGGGAAGTGCCGGAAGCAACAAAGGTCCAAGCAACGCCGATTATCTGGCTTTGGTTCAAAAAAGAATTGATACGCTTTTATTGGTTCATCCGTACTTGAAAAAATCTGATATTCCTGTTGATATGGTTACGGCTTCTGGAAGTGGTTTAGATCCTAATATTTCTCCGCAAGGGGCGCTGATTCAAGTTAAACGAATTGCTAAAGAAAGAATGCTAGACGAAGCGAAAGTAAAATCTTTGGTGGAATCTAAAATTAATACCGCTGTTGTTGGTCCTGAAACGGTTAATGTTTTGGAATTGAATGTGGCTTTGGATCAGTTGAAGTAATACGTTTTTAAAACCTGTCGGGTTTGACAAAGCTATTCGCTCATTTTTGTCATTGCGAGGAACGAAGCAACCTCACTAACAATTATACACAAAGTTGACTGTGCAAATGTGGTTGCTTCGTTCCTCGCAATGACAAACTGTGTCGAGAATAGGAATCGAAAAACTAAACGTAAAAATTAAATACCTACAAGGTTTTAAAAACCTTGCAGGAAACAAAAACGCCTTTTTTACCCCAAATGCCCTAGCCCCGATAGTAGTGGAAATCCTTTTGTGCCGGGGTTCGGCACAAAAGATTGCAACGAATAGCGGGATTAGCTCCTAAAAAATCTACTAATAAATAATAGAATACCACAAAAATGAAAAAAATAATACTTACTGCTTTAATCGCTTTTGGTTATAGCAATTTACACGCACAAGAAGAATCTAAAAGTCCATTGACATTTTCGGGATATGTAGATGCATATTATAGTTATGATTTCGGGAAGCCTGAAAATCATACTCGGCCAAACTTTTTTTACAGTTATAATAAAAGCAACGAGGTAAACCTGAATTTGGGAATGGCAAAAGTGAATTATTCGAAAGAAAATATTCGGGGAAATTTTGCGCTGATGGCGGGAACTTATGCCGAATATAATATGTCTGCCGAGCAGGGTTTATTGAAAAATGTTTACGAAGCGAATGTTGGTGTAAAGATTTCGAAAAGCCATAATTTATGGATTGATGCGGGAATTATGCCTTCGCATATTGGTTTTGAAAGTGCAATCGGAAAAGACTGCCAGACTTTAACAAGAAGTATTATGGCTGAGAATTCTCCTTATTATGAAACGGGAGTTAAAATTGGTTATACATCTGAATCTGGAAAATGGTATTTGGCGGGTATGTACTTAAATGGCTGGCAAAGAATTGAGAAAGTAAAAGGCAATCAAACTCCGGCTTTTGGAACTCAGGTTACTTACAAACCTTCTGATCGGGTTGTTTTGAATTGGAGTACTTATGTTGGAAATGAACAGCCGGATATTGATAAAAAATGGCGTTATTTTAATAATTTCTACGGACAGTTTAAAATAACAGAAAAAACAAACGTGACGGCTGGTTTTGATATTGGATCTCAGCAATCGGCTAAAAACAGTAATAAATACGATACTTGGTTTTCGCCTGTTTTGATTCTGCAATACAAACCAGTTGACAAGATTCAGCTTGCAGTACGCGGTGAATATTATAGTGATGAAAAAGGTGTGATTATCGCAACTGAAACGCCAAATGGTTTTAAAACTTACGGATTTTCAGCTAACTTTGATTACTTAGTTACTGATAATGTTATGTTTAGAATTGAAGCGAGAAATCTTTCGAGTAAAGACGAGATCTTCACCAATAAAGATAATCTTCCAACGGATACGAATACGTTTGTAACGACTTCGCTGGCGATTTCTTTCTAGCTTTAGGCTATAGGCTTTAAGCAGTAAGCTTTTTAGAGTTATACTGCCTAAAGCCTAAAGCTTATTGCTTAAAGCAAAAATTATGGAAAACGAAAATAATAACGCACAGCACTTTCTCGATTTAATCCAGAAATCACGAAAGGGGAAGTTTAAAATCTACATTGGGATGAGCGCCGGTGTGGGCAAAACTTTTCGTATGCTTCAGGAAGCGCATTCGTTATTGAAAAACGGAATCGATGTGAAAATCGGCTACATCGAAACGCACATGCGAAAGGAGACGCACGAATTATTAGCGGGTTTGCCGATAATTCCGAGGCGTACCATTTTCTATAAAGGAAAAGAATTGGAAGAACTCGATGTTCAAGCGATTATCAACCTTAGACCAGAAGTGGTTATTGTTGACGAACTAGCACACACGAACGTTGAAGGAAGCAAAAACGAAAAACGCTGGCAGGATGTTTTAGAGATTTTGGAAGCTGGAATTAATGTGATTTCGGCGGTTAATATTCAGCATATTGAGAGTTTAAATGAAGATGTAAAACGAATTACCAATATTGATGTTCAGGAACGCATTCCCGACAATGTTTTGCGATTGGCTGATGAGGTTGTAAATATCGATTTAACATCAGAAGATCTGATTGCCCGTCTCAAAGAAGGAAAAATTTATACGGCAGATAAGATTCAGACGGCTTTAACGAACTTTTTTAAATCGGAACAAATTTTACAACTTCGGGAATTGGCTTTGAAAGAAGTAGCGAGTCAGGTTGTTCGAAAGGTAGAAAGTGAAGTTCCTAATCTGCATGCCTTACGACATGAGAAATTGTTAGCTTGCATTAGCAGTAATGAAAAAACAGCCAAAATTATAATTAGAAAAGCAGCAAGATTAGCCAGTTATTATAATGGTTCTTGGTATGTTTTGTATGTAGAAACGCCACAAGAAAGCAGTAATAGGATTGCACTTGATAAACAAAGACATTTAATTAATAACTTTAAACTCGCAGTGCAATTAGGTGCAGAGGTTATTAAATTGGAAAATTCAAATATTACAGATGCTATTTTAACAACGGTAGAAGAAAAACAAATTACAACTGTGTGCATCGGAAAACCGCATTTTAATTTGTTTAAAGTAATTTTGTCTACAACAATTTTTAGGCGTTTGCTAAACAAATTGTCTTTATCTAATGTTGATCTTGTAATACTGTCGTAATTTTTCTAACCATTAAGATATTAAGAAAATAAAGGCTATACTTAATTTTCTCTTTGTAAGTTTCATTAAGTTCAAAAGCTTAATTTCCTTAATATCTTAATGGTTCAAATAAAAAAACTTGTTTTTAAATAAACATCATGAGAATTAAAACCAAATTGAATCTGAGTGTAGGATTGTTATTTTTAATGATCATCATTCTCTCGTTAGTGAGTGCTTATTCTGTTTTTCTGATTAAGCAGGACACCGAGAATATTCTGAAATCCAATTATAATACTTTGGAATATTCCCGAAATATGATTTTTGCTTTAGACGGAATAAAGTCCGATTCAAAAGAAACGATTCAGAGTTTTGAGGAGAATCTCGAAAAGCAGACTCAAAATATTACAGAACCGGGCGAAAAACAAGCTACCGAAAAACTAAAAGCTAGTTTTGCTCTTTTGGCTAAAAACAATTCTAACGAAACTATAAAAGCTCAGATTCGTCATGATATTTTTGCGATTATGAAACTGAATCTGGACGCCATAAAACAGAAAAGCGATATCGCTAAACATTCGGCTGAAACAGCTAATTTGTCGATTGCCATTGTGGGAACTTTATGCTTTCTGATTGCTTTTAATTTATTGGTTAATCTGCCTAATAATATTGCGAATCCTATTAGAGAGTTAACTCAGAGTATTAAGGAAATTGCCAATAAAAACTATTCCGAACGTGTTCATTTTACGAGCCATAGCGAATTTGGAGATCTGGCAAAATCATTTAATACCATGGCACAAAAGCTAGAAGAATATCATGACAGCAATGTTTATAAACTTCTTTTTGAAAAGAAACGTCTAGAAACTCTGATCAATAATATGAACGATCCTATTATTGGTTTGGATAACGAAGGAATTGTTTTGTTTGTGAATGATGAAGCACTGAAAATTATTGGTCTAAAATCCGAAGATATTATTGGAAAACCTGCTTCTGAATTGGCAGTTTCTAATGATTTGATTCGTTCTTTGATTCTGAAAGAAAGTGAAACTCCAAAAAAACAGCCTCTCAAAATTTTTGCTCACGGAAAAGAGAGTTATTTCGAAAAAGAGATTCACAATATCACAATAACACCAACTGGAGAAGAAAAAGAAATTAATATTGGTGATGTAATTATTCTGCGAAATATTACGCTTTTTAAAGAACTGGATTTTGCTAAAACGAATTTTATTGCCACCGTTTCGCACGAATTAAAAACACCAATTGCTTCTATAAAATTAAGTCTTCAATTGCTTGAAAATGGGAAAACAGGCGACATGAACGACGACCAAAAACAATTGGTTGAAAGTATAAAAGATGACAGTCAGCGTTTATTAAAAATTACAGGAGAGTTATTGAATTTATCACAATTGGAAACTGGAAACATTCAGCTGAATATTGGAAAAAGTAATCCACACGAAATTGTGAAATATGCTGTAGAAGCTGTAAAAGTTCAGGCAGATCAAAAACAGATTCAATTAATTGTTGATGCCAATGAAAATCTCAAAAATGTAAAAGCCGATGCCGAGAAAACGGGCTGGGTTTTAATTAATTATTTATCGAATGCCATTAGATATTCGTCTGAAAAAAGCACGATTCTCATTAAATTAAAAGAAGAAAATGATCAGATGGTTTTTCAGGTTATTGATACTGGAAAAGGAATTGATACAAGATATAAAGACAAGGTTTTCGATAAATACTTTCAAGTTCCAGGAAGTCAAAAATCTGGAACGGGATTAGGTTTGGCGATTAGCAAAGAATTTATTGAAGCACAAAATGGAAATGTTGGCGTAGAAAGTAATTTAGGATTGGGAAGTACGTTTTGGTTTTCGCTGAAGGTTTAGAAGAATTGTGAATTGTGAATCATTAAAAGAAAAAATATTAAAAAAAGCTTCGGAGAAGCGAGATATTTACAACTAATTTGATTCACGTTGATAGTAAGCTCCAGCGGAGCGACATATTTCACCCCGGCTTAAAAAACACGCCTAATAAATTTTCTATAAATATATCGTCCCGCTGGGACTTATTTACTTAAAATCATCAATCTGAATAAACTAAAAATAAGCCAATCTTAATCCAACTACCTCATTTAAAACCAACAAATTAATATTCGCTTAAGGTTCAATTAAGCTTAAAATACCAAGGTCGAACATTCGTTACTATTGCAAAGTAAAACGACAAAAACAATGTTCCACAAAACGATTTCCCTTGTATTTTTATTCGGATTATTTTCTGCGAATGCACAGCAAAATGACTCGATTACAAAAATTGACAGTACTTCTCATAATTTAAAATTCAATTACAAACAATTAATTATTCCGAGTGTATTAATTGGTTATGGCGTAATTGGTTTAAAAAGTGATCAGCTTTTGAGTTTTAATCACCAGATTAAAGATGAAGTTGCTGAAGACATTGACGAGAAAATTACGATTGATGATTTTTCTCAATACGCTCCCGCTGCATCAGTATATGCATTGAATGCTTTTGGCGTAAAAGGTAAAAATAATATGCGTGACCGTTCTGTAATACTTGTAACCTCATATGCAATTATGGCTACAACGGTTTTAGGTTTAAAATCAATTTCGCATGTAGAAAGACCTGACGGAAGTTCGAATAACTCTTTTCCTTCCGGGCATACTGCAACTGCATTTATGGGTGCCGAATTTTTATACCAAGAATACAAAGACAAATCGATTTGGTATGGAATTGCAGGTTATGCTGTTGCAACAGGAACTGGGCTTTTCAGAATTTACAATAACCGCCATTGGCTGACAGACGTCGCTGCCGGAGCTGGAATTGGAATTTTGAGTACGAAAATTGCCTATTGGGTCAATCCATATATTACCAAGAAACTGTTCAAGTCATCAGCCGAAAATAAATCGACATCTATGATAATGCCTTTTTATAACGGGCAGCAATATGGATTGGGATTTGTGAAGGTTTTTTAGTTTTTTTTTGCCACAAAGGCGCTAAGACACAAAGTTTTTTAAGCCACAGATTAAAAAGGATTTTTTACTACTTTGTATAGTTTGTTTGCCACGAATTGCACAAATTTTTACGAATTATGTTGATTATATTTTGAATAAAAAATTTGTGAAAATTTGTGCAATTCGTGGCGAAAAAACAATCCTTTTAATCTGTGAATCCCGATAGCTATCGGGAGTGGTAAAAACTCTTTTTATGTATTCGAAGTATTATTCTTAATCTCTCGAACTTCCCTTTTCAATTCTAAAAGCAAATCTTTCATTGCTCCAGTTTCTGTTATTTCTTGTTTCTTATCAGAACGGCCGATATTACATTCGTATTCCCAAATCTCCAAAATATCAGAAGCTTTCACTTCATAATTTGGATAAAAACTATTATCCGATTCTAAAACCAAGGCATTCTTTTTGTTTTTATTGAGACGCTTATATACCATTCCTTCATTCTTAGTAATAAGAATATAGGTTTTGCCATCCATAACCTCTCCCAGTTTTTCTACATAACGGCCAATAATAATAGAACCATCTTCGTGTGGAGGCATTGAATCGCCTTCAACGGGAAATCCGCGATGTTTTCCAGGTCCTAAAAACGGAAGTGTAATCTGCTGTAAACTTTCAATATATTCTGGATCAGCATATCCGTTTAAATATCCTGCTTTTGCTTTTTGAGATACAATTTCGATATAATTTTCTCCAAAACTATCAACCTGAATAGGAAGAATAAGTCGGTTACCTTCCAGTTTTATCAAATTTTGTACATCAATTTTGCGTATATCGACAGATAATATCAAGTCAATACTCATATGAAAATATAACGCAATTTTCTTTAAAATGTCATACGGTGCTTCCGAAGTTCCATCTTCGTATTTCACGTATCTTCCTCTGGTAATACTAAGGTTTTCAGCTAATTTCTCCTGCGATATTTTATGCTTCACCCTTAATGCTCTGATGTTGTCTGAAAATAAGGACATAATTAATTTTGTTATAATTTGGAACAGCAAATATATAAAAAAATGTTACTGTCTGTACTAATTTTGTAAATGTAAAAAATTAAGTTTCTGAAGTGATTATGAATCTGAGAAATATAAATACCACAAAATCAATAGAATTTTATATACCGGATACAAGCACGGAAGTAAAAGTGCCTTTTTTTGATGTTGGTATCAGTGCGGGGTTTCCTTCGCCTGCTGATGACTTTATTGAATTATCAATTGATCTCAATAAAGAACTCATCAAACATAAATACACTACTTATTTTGCCAGGGTAAAAGGGTATTCCATGAAAAATGCCGGCATTCATGATGGTGATTTATTAATTATTGATAAAAGTCTGGAACCACAAAACAATAAAATTGCTGTTTGCCAAATTGATGGTGAATTTACGGTAAAACGCATTAAAATAGAAAAAGACATTATCTGGCTTATTGCCGAAAATGAAGATTATAAACCAATAAAAGTGACTCCGGAAAATAATTTCGTGATCTGGGGAATTGTAACTCATAGTATCAAAACTTTTTAAGTTATTGTTAGTCTGAGTGAAGTTGAAGACCTTTTATACGATAAAACCCTTCGACTTCGCTCAGGGTGACAAAACAGAAATAGAAAACAAATTAAAAATGTTTGCTTTAGTCGATTGTAATAATTTTTATGCTTCCTGCCAAAGGGTATTTGAACCGCATTTAAGAGAAAAACCTATAGTTATTCTCTCTAATAATGACGGCTGTGTTATTTCGCGGTCTGATGAAGCTAAAGCTTTGGGCATACCAATGGCTATTCCGGCTTTTAAATATGAATCTGTTTTTAAGGAAAAGAACATTTTTGTGTATTCTTCTAATTATCCTCTATATGGCGATATGAGCAATCGGGTAATGAACCTGCTTCGAACTTATACTCCTGAAATCGAAATCTACAGTATCGATGAAGCTTTCTTAAAATTTTCAGGTTACGATTTATTTGATATGAATACCTTGGGTTTAAAAATGCGTAAAGAAGTCACACAAGGAACGGGCATTCCTGTCAGCATAGGTTTTGCTTCTACTAAGGCTCTGGCTAAAATGGCAAATAAAATTGCCCGAAAATTTGCAGATCGTACACAGAATGTTCATTGTATTGATTCTGAAGAAAAAAGAGTTAAAGCCTTAAAATGGTCTAAAATTGAAGATGTCTGGGGAATTGGAAGAAAACACGCGAAACGTCTTAAAGCAAAAAAAATTAATACCGCTTATGAATTTACTCAGCTTCCAGATGCCTGGGTGAGAAAAGAAATGTCAGTAGTCGGGCTTAGGTTAAAGCATGAATTAGAAGGTAAACCAACTTTAGAATTAGAAGAAGCTGCAGATCGTAAAATGATCGCTACAACAAGGTCTTTCGAAAAAAGATATACCTCTTATGAAGAAATATCAGAGCGAATCAGCACGTTTACGGCCTCGTGTGCCGAGAAATTAAGACGACAAAATTGTCATTGTAATATGGTGACTGTTTTTATCCAAACGAGTTTTATAAAAAATGAAGAATCACACTATTCGAGAAGCATTACGATTACAACAGATTTCCCAACTAATTCGACGATAGAACTTAATGCTGCAGCTCAAAAAGGATTTAAAGCTATTTTTAAAAAGGGTTATCGCTATAAAAAAGCAGGCGTAATTGTAATGGGCTTAACGCCAAACAGCGAAACACAGCTTAATTTATTTGAAACTTCAAATCCTAAGCATCAGCCTTTAATGAGTGTTATCGACAAAATGAACCAAAATTATGGTAATAATAAAATTAAATTTGGTGTGCAGTCTCTTGGAAGACAATGGAAAATGAAACAAAACAGATTATCTCCTAAGTTTTCTACCTCACTTAAAGACGTTATTACTGTTAAAGCCTAAAAAACAAATTATTACAGATTTAAAATTTTAATAAACAACAGAAAACCAATCGATTTTACGTTATATAGAAATGAAGAATCAGGAATATGCCATAGTCGATATTGAAACCACAGGAGGAAATGCCAGTGGAAGCCGTATAACAGAAATTGCCATTATTATTCATGATGGTAAAAATGTGCTGGATCGTTATGAAACACTGGTAAATCCTGAACAGGACATACCTCCTTCAATTTTTGGATTAACAGGTATAAATAACGAAATGGTAGCTAATGCCCCAATCTTTGATGATATTTCTGAAAAAGTTCTCGAAATGCTTACAGACCGCATTTTTGTAGCTCATAATGTTAACTTCGATTATTCATTTGTTCATCATCAGCTGGAACAGGCAGGTTTCAAATGGTCGGCAAAAAAACTTTGTACAGTTCGTGCCGCCAGAAAAATCAAACCGGGTTTAGGTTCATACAGTTTAGGTAATCTTTGTAACTCTTTAAATATATCTTTAGAAAACAGACACCGTGCCGGAGGAGACGCAGATGCAACAGCCATATTATTTTCGCTTTTATTAGAATGGGATGATGCTGGAGAAATCGAAAAAATGATCAAGAAAACGGCACAAGATCAGCGCTTACCTCCTAACCTTCCACCTGATGATTTTAATAATTTACCCGAAAAACCTGGAATCTATTATTTTTATAATCAGGCAAAAAAAGTAATTTATGTTGGAAAAGCTGTTAATCTAAAAAAACGTGTTACATCGCATTTTACAGGTAATAATATCAATCCGCAAAGACAACATTTTTTAAGAGACATTTACGGGATTTCTTTTGAGATCTGCGCAACTGAATTAATGGCGCTTCTTTTAGAATGCACCGAAATCAAAAAACTCTGGCCTACTTACAACAGAGCTCTAAAACGTTTTGAGGCTAAATTTGGCATTTATCAATACGAAGCCAGAAATGGTTATAAATATCTCGCTATTGGGAAAGTGAGTAAATTTCAAATCTGCATTCATGAATTTAATACACAGTATGATGGTATCAATTTACTGCGCAGTCTGGCAGAACAGTTTGAAATTGATCATAGATTTTGTAAATATACAAGACCAGAAGAGGGAGAATTATTTCAAAATAATGATGTAAAAAGTCTGCCTGATGTTCTGCTTCATAACGAGCAAGTAGATAATGCAATTGATTATTTACTGAACAACAGACCCAGTTTTGCGATTATCGATAAAGGAAGATCTGCTGACGAACGAAGCTGTGTCTGGGTTGAAAATGGGCATTTTCACGGAATGGGCTACATACCCAGAGATATCGCCATTAACGATTATGATGAAGTAAAAAGTTATGTAACACAATATAAAAGCAATCAGTATATAGAACATTTAATTTTTGCTTATGCAGAAAAACATCCCGGCAAAGTATTCTTTAACAAACAGTTTATAAAATAAGAACATAAATAATCAGTAAATTTAATATAGATTTTAAAATTAAATGTACTATGAAAATAGCGACTTATAACGTAAACGGAATCAACGGAAGGTTAAATGTATTACTTCGATGGCTGGACGAAGCAGCTCCGGATATTGTGTGCTTACAAGAATTAAAAGCACCTCAGGATAACTTTCCTCTTAAGGCTATTAATGATGCAGGTTACAATGCCGTCTGGCACGGACAAAAACAATGGAACGGTGTTGCTATTCTTGCCCGAAATATGAAAATAGAAGAAATAACCCGCACACTTCCGGGTGATGACGAAGATGTTCAAAGCCGTTATATTGAAGCTTTAATTAACGGAATTGTAATTGCATGTCTTTATCTCCCAAACGGGAATCCAGTGCCGGGACCAAAATTTGAATATAAATTGAAATGGTTTGATCGTCTGGCTGAGCGTGCAGCAATATTATTATCCTTAAAAGTTCCTGTACTATTAATTGGTGATTATAATGTCATGCCAACAGAGCTGGATGTTTATAAACCTGAAAAATGGATAAATGATGCACTTTTCAAACCAGAAATTAGAAAAGCGTTTGCAGCTATAGTTTCACAAGGATGGACAGATGCGATTAGAACATTGTATCCTGATGAGAAAATTTACACTTTCTGGGATTATTTCAGGAATGCTTATCAGCGAAATGCAGGTCTTAGAATCGATCATTTTTTATTGAGTCCGCAAATAGCATCGGCATTGCATTCCGGCGGTGTTGATCGTCATGTGCGAGGCTGGGAAAAAACAAGCGATCATGCACCTGTATGGATTCAAATTGACAAAAAATAAATGGAATAATGACACTATTTAACGACACCGAATTATTTACCACAGGTTTGGCAGGAAAAAAAGTATTTGACATTCCTGATTCTGAATTGATTTTAATTGATAATTTCTTCACAAAAGAAGAATCTGATCGTTTTTATGAAAGACTGCTTCGCAAAACGAAATGGAGAGAATACGAAATGGAAATTTATGATAAAACCTATACTGTTCCCAGAATGATTGCCTGGTATGAAGATAAAGATAATCCGGGAGCAGATTTAAAAGGTCCTGACTGGAATTATGAATTGCTGACTATTAGAGGACGTGTAGAAAAGGAAACACAGCAGGATTTTAATACTGTACTGCTTAATTTGTACAGAGATGGAAATGATGGCGTAGGTTGGCACAGCGATAAAGAACATAATACGGGACCCAACCCAATTATTGCTTCGGTGACTTTTGGAGAAACCAGAATGTTCAGGCTGCGTCATAAATACAGTAAAGAAATTCCGCAGATCGAAATTCCGTTACATCATGGGTCTTTTTTGCTGATGGCAGGAACTACAAACAGTTTTTGGCAGCATCAAGTTCCCAAAACAGCACGAAATGTTTTACCAAGAATAAATTTAACTTTTAGACAAACACACAGAAATCTGTAATTTATTAATAACGAAAAACAACGCCGTTTTTTAACGCTGCAACGATGAGGAAAATTCTGTCGAAAAAAGTTAAAATACTGATTGTATGAACGTTTTATTAGGCAGAGCCCTTCTTTTTTACTACTTTTGCAACCCTTTTTTAAAATATAATACCGTAATGGCTTATTCAAACAATGATTTAGCGCGCTTCTTAGATGCGCAGAACAAACTTTATCTTACTGCTCTTTCTGAAATCAGCAAAGGAAAAAAAGAAACACACTGGATGTGGTTTATTTTTCCTCAAATAAAAGGTTTGGGAAAAAGCGATACTGCCAATCTATATGCCATTAATGACTTAAAAGAAGCTTCTGATTATTTAGAACATCCAATTTTAGGAAAACATTTAATTGAAATATCAGAACTTTTGCTAACCTTTAAAATGAAATCTGCTGACGGAATTTTTGGAGATTTAGATGCCCGTAAATTACGTTCGTGTATGACTTTGTTTTCTTTAACAGAAAATACAAATCCAATATTTCAGGAGGTTCTGGATGCTTTTTTCTCGGGAGAAATTGATCCGCTTACTATATCTATTATTAATTCATCTATAAAATCATCTGTTGAACCTGCTGTTGTATAACAAATTTCAATAGATTATTTAATATCAAAAGACACTGCTAAAACACAGTGTCTTTTTTTATTCTATTAAATCACAATTACTGCTTTTTAGACTACCTCGAAAAAACGCAGATTCTCGATTATAAATTTGTTTGTACTAAAAAAGCGCCTTTATATAAAGACGCTTTTTTATAATTTAACTTAAAAATTTCAGATCAAATAAAAGTTTACTCTTTTGGTTTAGTAAAATAATAAACCGGAATTCCTGTCAGCATAATTAAAACTCCCCATCCACAGGTTGAGAATTTTGTAATAAGTAACGAAACACATATTGCTGCAGCTGTAATTATATAAAGCATTGGTAAAAACGGATATCCAAAAGCTTTATAAGGTCTTTCGGTATTTGGCATTTTTCTTCTCAAAATAAAGATTCCGTATATCGTTAAAATATAGAAAATCAAGACAATGATAATTACAAAGTCTAACAAATCACCATATTTTCCTGTAAGGCACAAAGCCGAAGCCCAAAAACATTGTGCCCAAAGCGCCCATGCAGGAACACTTGATTCGTTTAAAACAGCTGCTTTTTTAAAGAATAAACCATCCTTTGCCATTGTATAATACACTCTTGCTCCAGCCATAATTAATCCGTTGTTGCAGGCAAAAGTCGAAATCATAATCATAATTGCAATAATCAGCGTTCCTATATTTCCAAAAATATATTGTGATGCCACAACGGCAACACGATCTGATTTTGCTGTTGCAATTTCTTCTAACGGAATTACGGCTAAATACATAATATTCGTTAAAACATAAATAATGGTTACAATAAAAGTTCCCAGAAACAAACTTAAACCAACATTTCGCTGCGGATTTTTAATTTCTCCAGCAATAAAAGTAACACCATTCCAGGCATCACTCGAAAATAAAGATCCAACCATTGCAGCTGAAATTCCGGTTATTAATCCAGTCCCTCCTATTGGCATCCATGAGCCGCTTTCTTTATCAAATACACGAGTATTCCATGCATCGGCCCAGTTCGCATCCCAAACCGAAGCTTTTGCTGCCAATGTTAGCCCGAAAACAATTAACCCCAGTAATGATAAAATTTTGATAATCGTAAGAACAGTTTGAAGAATTTTACCGTTTTTAACACCACGGCTATTGATATAAGTCAATAAAATAATAGTAAAAATCGATACTAACTGGGCCGCATTTAGTTTAAATGAACCTATTTCATAAAGTATATTTTCATCACTCAATGGTTCGTATAAATAAGCAGCAAATTTTGAGAAAGCTACTCCCACTGCAGCAATAGTTCCAGTTTGAATTACTGCAAAAAAGCTCCAGCCATACAAAAAAGCTATTAACTTGTTATACGCTTCTTTTAAGTAGACATATTGTCCTCCGGCTTTTGGAAACATGGCGCTCAATTCTCCATAGCTTACAGCAGCAATAATGGTAATTAATCCTGATATCAGCCAAATTAGAGTAAGCCATCCTGCAGATCCTACCTGCCTGGCAATATCGGCACTTACAATAAATATTCCAGACCCAATCATTGAACCAACCACAAGCATGGTTCCGTCTAATAATCCGAGTTCTCTTTTAAAATGTTCTTGGTTCTCTTCTTGCATTGTTTTTGGTTTTAGGTTGGTTAAAGATATACTTTTTTTAGAAAATTTAGATTTTAGATCATAGTTTTTAGATTATCGAAAAATATTCTGGGCGTATCCCTTCGGGTCGGGCTATCCACTCTATCTTTTATGGTGAACCCCAACATAAAAGGATGCCGCTTCTATCCCTTACGCAGACTTTTCCATAACCGTTTTTAGAATAAAAAACAGCATTACGGTTTTCCATAAAATATAACTTATTGTGGTAGTTACTTTTGAGAATAGAAAACATAAAAGAATCAATAAATATGGCAAGAATCATTTTACAAAACGAGAATATAAGTTTTGGCACAGATAACCCTAAACTAACTAGTGGTTTTATTAGCGACAGAGACCTCTTAAAAAAACGTTCAAAAAAATATCTTGATCTTATTAGCGGACTCGATGCGAAAACATTAACCGATACGAAAGGAATGGATGAACTTATAAAATCAATCCAAGAGGAATTCGGCACAGCTGAGCTTTCTAATTTACCATTAGGAATTCTTTCAAAATGTTTTCTAGGACATCCATACGAGGTACATACTTTAGATTTAAGCGGAAGTCAAATTATCAAACATTATAAGAATACAGAAACAATGGAAGCTGATTTTGAAAAAGCGCGATCTGCTGCCATACATAATGCATACGCTTTGGTTGAAATCTACAAAGACAAAATCATTTTAATTCGAGAAGACGGAACAGCAACAAAACTATAACATCAACAAACAAATAATTATGTCTCAACAAGTAATCTCATACGCAGACCTTTCGATCATAAATAGTGCGCTAAGGTCAATTAGTTCAGATATGAAAGGAGTTCATTCTGAATTAGGAACATTAAATTTCAAACAAGATCAATTAGAAAGTGAGCTGGTAAAACTAGCTGATTCTTTTGCTGATTTTGTAGAAGCTGATTTAAAACATAAATCGTTGCAGCTGGCAGAAACCCGTCAAGGAAATTTAAAACAAGACCTGCAAATCAAGTTTGGTTATTACGCCGAAGTTAGAAGAATGGCAACAGGTATTTTGCAAGGAGTTGATACAGGTGTAATAAGTGAAGATACTTTACGATTTACAACTGAAGAAGTAATGATAAAAGCACCAGGATATTGGCTTGCGCCAGCATTAGTTTCTTTGAGTGCCTGGATAAGAAACGACAAGGCCGCAACTGAAAAAGCTTTAAAAGAAGCTTTAAAAAGAGATGATTACAAAACAACTCTATTCTTTATGATGGTTATGCGGAGATTAACCAGAAATGATGCAAGTCTAAAATGGCTGGAGCGCTATTTTATGCATCAAAATCCGCATAATCTTGATAGGGAATTTATCATAATACTCGAAGCTGTTTCTACAGGAGTATTCCCCCCAGCTTCGAAACAATTAATGATGATAAATGTTAAAAACTGGATTGATCAACTTACACAAGGTGATAATTTTATAGATAAACAAAAATCTCAATGGATTAAGTTTTTTGAAGCATTAGGACCTTTACCAGAAGGCAAATATCCTTTATTAGAAAAGTTTTCCACTAACTGGAACTCACTGGAAAATTCTTTAAAAGAAGCCAGAACACATGATATCTTAAATACACATTTTAAAAATATAATTTCTTCTTCATCTGATTTTTCAAAAGGAATTAAAGTTCAATTAGATGAAATATTATCTCTGCTCGTTACAAATTTTGATGATGAAGAACTTCCGCTGCAAGAACAAGTCAGACTCAATCAGCTTATCATACAAATGGATGGAGACAAAGCTGCAGCTCAGGCCATAATGGATGCAGAAAAACATATTTTTGATGAAAAAGTAGACTTTTTACAACTTTTAACAAATGCATCATTTAATCCTGAATTATCTGGAGCAACTAAAGTAACTCAAGCCCTTGCAGTTTCTATAAGTCAGCCTTGGATATTAGAAGCTTATGACACTTTTACGGCACAATGCAGAAATAGAATTCCACAATATGTTGAACTTTCAATAGATGATTTTAAAACTTCTACAAAAGACGGAAGTGAAGAAAATGAACTTTTAAAAGAACAAGAAACTTACTATGATAAAGTGTTAGAAACAGAATTAAGTAAAATTTCTTTTCCTTACGCCGCAATTATTATTGGAATCCTGATCTGTTTTTTAGGTTTTTGGGCTTTCAGCGTTCATGCAATACTTGGCTTTATTGGCAGTGGAATTGGGGCAGTCGTAATTTGGAGTTCTATCTCTGGATACAAGAAATCTAAAGATAAAATTCTTGAAACTGTAGAAGAAAGAAAACGAAAAGCAAAAGAAGTACTAAGAGGATGTATTGCTGAAACAGTAGATTACAGAATAGAACACTCTACGGAAGACAATAATGCAGAAGAAGTAAGAAATCTTATTTCATCAATTACTCCAGAAGATTTTTCAAGTGTATCACATGAAACAGCCAGAAGTATTATTTAACCTAAAAAAATCAATTATGACAAAAATAATTTTAGATAATCATTCAGAAAAAACTGAAGATAACCCGCAAGAATTAAAAAAAGAAATTAGTATTAAACCAAATCTTTTTCAAGGTCGAACAGAAGCTGATTTAGAGAACGCTAAATTTCCAGAATGGGACATTGTACCTCCAAATCAATTCATTAATCCCAGAATTAAAGCACAATAATGAAAGCTCCAACAACATATTCTGAATGGATAAATTTACTTAATCAATTTGGGGATGGAAATGATTCAGTTTTAGATCAATTAAATTTAGGAAGCTTTTTAATTGATGCCGGCACTGCAAATCGTTTCTATCATAAAGTAGAAGAAGTATATAAAAAACGAAAACAAAATTGGCTGGATAAATTTCAAAAATCTTTTCAGTTACAGAGTCTTAAAACTGAAGATGATTTTGAAATTGCCTTAAGAAATGGAAAACAAAACCTTATTGTCTTGAACCATTTTATTAATGTAAAGGGATTACCAGAAGATTTAAAAAAAATGCTTCAAAAAGATCTGGAAGATTTTATTACTGAAATAAGAACATCTCTAAAAAAGAACAATTCTAAAACTTCAGGAAGTGAAAAAATACAAGTATTATTAAATTCTTTTCAACTTAATACAACTTCTACAGAAATTAAAAAAGAAAGCTTTAATGAAATAATTGCTCCAACGGGCAGAAAAATACTATTCTAAATGGCAAATAAATCAGAATTCAAAACTTCGCTTTTGCGAATGTTTAGAGCAAGAATACCTTTTATATCGATTAAAAGTATTGAGCGGGCAAGAGTACTTGAGGTTATTCAACAATTAGCTGAAGAAATCAATATTCCTATTTATTTTCATAATTTATCTCATGGAACAATTGATATAAAAACAAAGAAAAGTGTCAATGATGATCGCTCAGTTGCCGGTGGTCTGGACTATGCCGTTCAAAACATTTCTCAAAGACAAAATTTGACCTTTGTTTTTACTGAAGTAAGTGATATTGAAGATGATAATTTAGTATCCAGACATCTCTATGATTGTGTAATTCAAGCCATTGAAAGAGGCGGAAGCATTTGCTTAATTACAACTAAATCAATATGGCCCCAATTACAGCGATTAGGAATGACAATTACATTAGACGCTCCTAATGAAGATGAAATGTTAGAAGTTGTTAAAGAATGTGTTACTCCATATAAAGGTTCTATTCCGCTCGAATGGGACGAAACAGATTTTAAAATGGCAGCGACGATTTTAGCAAATATGACTAAAATCGAAGCCGAAAATGTTTTAGCAACCCAAATGGCAAAAGGTTCTTTAACTAAAGAAGACATTAGAGAATTAAGCAATGCCAAAGACAAATTGTTTAGTAATATATCTGGTTTAGAGAAAGTAAAAATTGACTCATCTACTCTCTCGGTTGCAGGTTTGACAGGTTTACAGCATTGGCTGGATAATCAAAAGCAACTTTTAACAGCAGATTTAAAAGCAAGAAAAATGCGTCCTCCAAGAGGAGTTTTACTTGTAGGGGTTCCTGGGTGCGGTAAATCTCTATCTGCTAAATTTATTGCTGCTAATTGGAATCTTCCTTTATATCGTCTTGATCTTGCTGCTATTCAAGGGCAATATCTTGGACAATCTGAAAATCGATTAAAAGAAGCATTAGCATCTGCAGATAATGCTGCTCCCTGCGTATTGTGGATTGATGAAATAGAAAAAGGCCTTTCTGGCGCAGCTGGCTCAAATGATGGGGGAACATCAACAAGAATGGTTGGACAGTTTTTGTTTTGGTTACAGGAAAGTATGGCAAAAGTTTTTGTTGTATCTACAGCAAATGACGTTAGTAAATTACCTCCAGAATTGTTACGAAGAGGGCGTTTTGATGAATTGTTTTTTGTTGATCTGCCCGGAGAAGCAGAAAGAAAAGATATTATTAATCTCTATATAAATCGCAATTTGTTACCTCAGCCTTCTCCGCCTACATTAAATCATCTTGTAGAAATTTCGGATGGATTTGCCGGATCAGATATTGAAGGTGCAGTAAGAGATGTTGCTATTCAGGCTGTAATTCATGGAGATGATCTTGTAGATGATAATCTTTTTGAAAAATGTTTTAAAAACATTGTACCATTAAGTAAAACTGCTCCAGAAAAAATCGAAGCTATTAGAGTTTGGGGACGCGAGAGAGCTGTACCTGCATCTGGAGTTTCTTGGGATACTGTATCTAATGATAATATAAAAGGAAAGCGATCAATTATAATTTAATAATAAACTGAATCTATAATTACATCAAAACTGCAAATATTTTTGCAGTTTTTTTATTGAATATAATTAAACAAAAATCCAATATTAATTTCTGTGTTTTCATTTAAAAACAGCAGAAATAAAATTACACGTTTTAATTCATACAGAAAAATATAACACTAAAACATTAAAAATCAATTAATTATATTTAAAACAAAAATAAGAAACAAAAAATAACTAGTCTTGTAAAAAGATTCGTATTTTTTACTAAATTTGATAAAAGACTTCATTAGTCTTAAAATTTAGATATTTTTATTAACAATTGTTTATTTTAATTTCTTATAAATAATCAGCCTCAAGATTATTTTAAGAATAAACTAAACAATCAAAACATAAGGCAGAACATTAATATTAAACCTACTAATATGAAAATCATGCATAAGGTTCGTTCTTTACGAAGCCTCCGTTTGCCGAATGTGTTTATTTTAATATTAATCGTATTCATTTCTTGTGCATTATTGATCTGCATTAATTTTTTCACAATTAAAATTTTATCTGCCAACAGGGCTTATGTTAATGGAGAATCACATTATTCTAAGGGGCAAAAAGATGCTTCACGTCATCTTATCACTTATCTCTACAACAAAGACCCAAATCAATGGAAACTATACAAAGAAGAATTAAAAGTTCCTCAAGGCGATGGAATTGCCCGAAAAACTCTTTTAAAGGCAGGCGATAATGAGGTAGCAAGAAAAGGTTTTTTAGCCGGCCGTAATCATAAAGATGATTTAGATGATATTGTCTGGCTGTTTGTAAACTTTAAAAAAGTTTCATTTCTGGCAAAAGCAATTCACGAATGGGAACAAGGAGATAATTTAATTGATGAACTTTTTATAATTGGAACTCAAATTAATGCAAAAATCGAACGTAATTCATTGACTGAAGCTGATCAAAAGAAATTCATTCTTAAAATCAGCCGTATCAGCGATAAGCTTACTATCAATCAGCGTAATTTCTCGAATACTCTGGGAGAAGGAACCCGAAAAATAAAAACACTTTTAACAATCACCAACATCGTTTTTATTTTAATAATCGTTTTAAGTGTTTGCTCTTATTATTCAATAATGGTAAAACGCCTGACCATTTCTAAAAAGGAAATTGAAGTTAAGAATGAGAATCTAACTTTAGTTAATCATGAATTAGACCGCTTTGTTTACAGCGCCTCTCATGACTTAAGATCTCCTATTACATCTTTAAAAGGTCTGATTGAGATTACACAATTGGAAGATGACATTGATCAAATAAAAGACTATTTAAAATTAATGCATCAAAGTTTAACGAAGCAGGATCAATTTATAAGTGATATTATTGATTATTCTAAAAACAAAAGAAAACAAATCGTTATTGAACCTGTAAGCCTTAAGGAGATTTTCAACGAAGCTATTTCTCAATTGATGCACATTGAAAATGCAAGCAAAATTACTTTTAAACAAGAATTAGAGATAGATCAAATTCAGAGCGATGGTCTGCGTTTAAAAATCATTATCAGCAACTTACTTTCTAATGCAATTAAATATGCCGACAACAGTAAACAAGAAATGTTTATTTCTATTAAGACTTATCTTTCTGACGGCTTTAACAGAATTGAGGTTTCTGACAACGGAATAGGTATTAAAGAAGATTGTAAAGATTATATTTTTGAAATGTACTTTGGAACAAACAAAAATAAAGGATCTGGATTAGGTCTTTATATTGTAAAAGAAGCTGTCGAAAATATTAAAGGAAATATTTCAGTTGTTTCTGAAAACAACATTGGAAGTAAATTTATTGTAGCTATCCCAACTTCTTATGGAATTTAACTCAACTATATTATTAATTGAAGACAACTTAATTGATCAGCTTGTTACAAAACAATTACTGAAAAAAATTCTTGATATAAACCAAGTTGCTATTGCCAATAATGGATTAGAAGGCCTGCAATGGATTATAAAGAATAAAAAGGCAAAGCAGAAATTAGTCATTTTATTAGACATACAAATGCCTATAATGAATGGTTTTGAATTTTTAGATATATTTCAAACGCTTAATATGGAAATTCAAAAGGAAACTCAGATTTATGTAGTTTCTTCAACTTTAGATTCTGATGAAATAGAACAAATTAGAAAAAACGAATATGTTTGTGATTTTTTAAACAAACCTATTCCGGTTGAAGAATTAAAAAAGCAATTTTTAAATAGTTTCTTATTCTAAAATACGGTTTACCTGAGAAAAAGTTCTTTGATAATAAGGTTCTTTTGTAGAAGAAATCATAACTCCGCCATGTGTTGATGAGTGCACAAACTTAATTTCTCCGTCAGCTGCTTCAACCACCATTCCTACATGATTAATATGACGTCTGCCGTTAGTTTTAAAGAAAATCAAATCTCCTTTTTGCGCTTCTGCAGAAGCTACTTTAGTTCCTATACGAGATTGTTCGATTGAACTTCTTGGCAGTTTTATATCAAAATTTCCAAAAGTGCAGAACATTAAACCTGAACAGTCAAAACCTGCTTTTGTAGTACCGCCTGAACGATAACGGGTTCCAATATTTTCAGTTGCACTTACAATAATCTGGTCGATTAATCCAGAATGATTTCCATTATAAACAAATGTAGAATCTTTTTTAACTGCTGTATTATTATCTGCAATTTGAGGCTCAGAACCAAAACTTTCGTCTAATAATGTCTTAGGTTCATTCAAAGCATTTACAGCATCTGCTTTCTCTTTTGTTGTTTTGATTTTCAAAACATATCCAACTGGAAGTTTAGCTTTTATAGAAGGATTTTGACGCTCCAGTTCTTTTACTGTTATTCCGTATTTTTTTGCGATTGCGTATTTTGTTTCTTTTGGCTGTACTTTAACCTCAAGGTCAACATCTGTAGAAGAAATGATTTCCGGTTTTTCTGTTTCCGGAGCTGTATTTTCAGCAATGGCTGCTGTATTTACTGGAATAACGATTTGCTGTCCAATTTTCAGTCCCTCCGTTTCCAGCGCAGGATTTGCTTTTTTCAAATCATCAACACTAACATTGTATTTTTTAGAGATTCCCCAAAGTGTTTCTTTTTGTAAAACTTCGTGCGAACCAGGAGTAGTATTTACAGAAGTATTGTTCGCTATTGATGGTGTAGAATTTTGAGCTGACTTTACATTTTTATTCGGGATCAATAAAACCGAATTTAGTTTTAAAATTTTAGGAGCATTTGGATTCGCTTCTTGAATGTCTTTTGCCTTTACTCCATATTTTTTAGCAATTACAGTAAGGTTTTCTCCTTTTGAAATTTTATGTTTGATAAATTTTTCCTGAGAAAAAACACCAACACTAAAAAAAAACAATACTATAATTAATCTAAAAACCATACTCACCTATTAAAGTTATAACTCCTTTTTTAAGTTTAGACACTATTTTGAAACTCAAAAAGCACAAATATATTGCCTAAAAGGCGAATTTAACTTTTTAAAGTAAAATTTCCACGTTTTTTAACAACTAATTTACTTCAAATTAACAACCTCGGTATAAAAATTGAGCCAACTTTTTGAAATGCAGTTTTTTACATTTAGCATTCTTTTTTTCCAAAAAATCCAAAATTTGAAACCTAAAAAATGGCGAAAAAATTACTCTTGATTTTTATTTTCATTCCTTTTTTTTCTATTTCACAAAATATAAATGGCGAAGTATTTTCTCAAAAAGAAAATCTTCCTATTGAAAACACCAATGTATTTGCCTTGTCAAGCAAAGTAGGAACTATAACTGATCTGAACGGAAAATTCTCTTTAAAGCTGCTTCCGCAATTTAAAAACGATGAAATTTTAGAATTCTCTCATATTGGTTTTACCAGCCTAAAAGTACGTCTTGAAGACTTTAAGAAAGCAAATTTCACTATCTTTCTGGCTAATGAAGTCGAGAATTTATCTGAATTGACAATTACAGCCAATCATCAGTTAAAATTAAAATCAAAGCTGAACTTTAATAAACTGGCTCCTTTAAAATTTCCTATCTTCTCTTTTGGATCGTTTTTAAACAACGATAAAATTTATGTTATAGGCGGGAATGGATCTCGTGAAGCTGATTCATGGAAGAAAGTTACCGCAGAAAAAGCCGCACCCACTTTAAAAGATCTTCAAGATGAGTTAAGCCGAAATTCAACTTTTTTGTTTTACAAAGGGGATTTCTCTACGTACAATATTAAAACTGATACTTGGGAAGATTCTCCCATAAAATTCATAAAAAGAGCATATCACAATGCACACTTATATGATAATTCAGTGTATGTTTTAGGCGGAAAAAGAATTTCTGTAAATGGAAAATTTGAATACTTGCAAGATCAGATTGAAGTTTTAAACCTTAGTGATCAAACTATAAAAGTTGACAATACAAATCCGCATCAAGCTGCAGATTTTGCTTCGTTTACTTATAAAGACAATATTATTATAATGGGTGGTTCTATAAAAATGACCGAAAGCGGTAAAAAAACTTTCACCAACAAAGTACATATGTACAACATTCCTTCTGGTTATTGGTATGAACTAGACAACATGCCAACTGCAAAAGAAACTACAGGAATCCTGCTTAATGATAAAATATATCTTATTGGAGGAAATAACAGCCAGCCTCTGCCTGAAATTGAAACTTTTGATTTGATTACACAAAAATGGCAGATTGAAGGTGAATTATTTTCAGGATTAGAAAGACCAGCAATAATTTATCATGACAATATCATTTATTTTTTTGAAGACACAATACTATACACCTATCACTTAAAAACAAAACAGCTTAAAGAATATAAAATTGATCTGGGTTTAAAATCTTGTTCTATGCATTTTTACAATGACAAACTTTATATAATTGGCGGCTATACACATAATGATTATTCTAAAACTCCTTCTTCAAACACATACAGCATCTCAATTGATGAATTTCAAACAACTAAACCAAATAGAATTAAAACATTAGAAATCAAATCAGACAAAATTAATTTCAAATAAAAAAGCGCTCTGTATATACAGAGCGCTTTTTAAGTATAATCGAATCTTAAAAAATTAAGCTTTTCCTGCTGCAATTAAATTTAATGCAGAACCTGCAACAAACCATCCAATTTGTCCAGCGTTATAAGTATGGTTTGCCAAAATGATATCTTTTGTGCCATTTGCATGCACAAACTCTAATGTTAATGGCTTACCAGGAGCAAATTCAGTTAAATCTAAGAAGTTAATTGTATCATCTTCCTGAATTTTATCGTAATCTGCTTCATTAGCAAAAGTCAATCCTAAAAGACCTTGTTTTTTAAGGTTAGTTTCATGGATACGAGCGAAAGATTTCACTAATACCGCTTTAACACCTAAGAAACGAGGCTCCATAGCCGCATGTTCACGAGAAGAACCTTCTCCGTAGTTATGATCCCCAACCACAATAGAAGGAACCCCAGCTGCTTTGTATGCACGAGCAACCGCAGGAACAGCATCGTATTGACCTGTTAATTGATTTTTAACAGAGTTTGTTTTTTGGTTATAAGCATTTACAGCTCCAATAAGCATATTATTAGAAATATTGTCTAAATGTCCTCGGAAACGTAACCATGGTCCAGCCATAGAAATATGGTCTGTAGTACATTTTCCGAATGCTTTGATTAACAATTTAGCACCAGTAATATTTTTTCCGTCCCAAGCGTCAAAAGGAGCTAGTAATTGTAATCGCTCTGATGTTGGATTTACCACAACCTGAACACCTGAACCATCCGCTGCCGGAGCCTGAAATCCTGGATCTTCAGCATAGAAACCTTTAGCAGGAAGTTCATCCCCTGTTGGAGCATCCAGCATTACTTCTTCTCCATCTTCATTAATCAGCTTATCTGTTAATGGATTAAAACCTAAATCACCCGCAATTGCCATTGCAGTTACCAATTCTGGAGAACCTACAAAAGCAAGTGTATTAGGGTTACCATCTGCACGTTTTGAGAAATTACGATTGAAAGAGTGAACAATTGTATTTCTTTCCTCTTTCTCTGCTCCATCTCTATCCCACATACCAATACATGGTCCGCAGGCGTTAGCAAAAACAGTTGCTCCAATTTTATGGAACGTATCGATAAAACCGTCTCTTTCTATTGTAGAACGAACTACTTCAGAACCCGGAGTAATGGTAAACTCAGCTTTTGTTTTTAAGTTTTTTGCTGCAACTTGTCTTGCTAAAGAAGCTGCACGAGAAATATCTTCGTAAGAAGAGTTTGTACAAGAACCAATTAATCCTACCTGAATTTGCAACGGCCAGTTATTTTTGATTGCTTCTTCTTTCATTTTAGAAATCGGAGTAGCTAAATCTGGAGTAAATGGTCCGTTTAAGTGCGGCTCTAATTGAGATAAATTAATTTCGATAACCTGATCGAAATATTCTTCTGGGTTAGCATAAACTTCAGGATCTCCTGTTAGGTATGGCGCAATTTTATCTGCAGCATCGGCAACATCGGCACGGTTTGTAGAACGAAGATAACGTCCCATTGAAGCATCATAACCAAAAGTAGAAGTTGTAGCTCCAATCTCAGCACCCATATTACAAATAGTCCCTTTACCAGTACAAGACATAGAAGTTGCTCCTTCGCCAAAATATTCAACAATAGCACCTGTTCCTCCTTTTACAGTTAAAATACCTGCTACTTTCAAAATAACATCTTTTGGAGCGGTCCAACCTGATAATTTACCAGTTAGTTTTACTCCAATAAGTTTAGGAAATTTAAGTTCCCAAGCCATACCCGACATAACATCAACGGCATCTGCTCCACCAACTCCAATTGCTACCATTCCTAAACCTCCGGCATTTACCGTGTGAGAATCGGTACCAATCATCATCCCGCCAGGGAAAGCATAGTTTTCAAGTACTACTTGGTGAATAATTCCTGCTCCTGGTTTCCAGAAACCAATTCCGTATTTATTAGAAACAGATGATAGGAAGTCAAAAACTTCATTACTCTGCGTTTTAGCTCTCGCCAAATCAGTTGCAGCATCTACTTTTGCCTGAATCAGGTGATCGCAATGCACCGTTGTTGGAACTGCTACTTTAGATTTTCCGGCATGCATAAACTGCAATAATGCCATTTGTGCTGTAGCATCCTGACACGCTACACGGTCTGGTGCAAAATCAACATAATCTACACCTCTTTTAAAAACTTGAGATGGTACTCCATCCCAAAGGTGATTATATAAAATTTTCTCTGTCAAAGTAAGTGGACGACCAACTAGCTCGCGTGCCTTATCAACACGTTCCGGCATGTTCTCATACACTTTTTTTATCATTTCAATATCAAAAGCCATAAGTTTATTGTTTTGTTTTTTTATTTTGAACATGACAAGTTACAAAAAATAGAAGAGCTATAAAAGAAAAAGCCCGAGTTTATCACTCGGGCTTTATAATATTAATAATCGTAAGATTACATTACTAACGATTTGTTTGAAGGCGCAAACTTAGTTAAGTTGATACCATCTACAGCTGCTGTATATTCTTCAATAGTAGGAGTTCTTCCTAAAATTGTAGACAATACTACAACTGGAGTAGAAGAAAGTAATGATTCTCCTTTTTTACCCTCTTTATCTTCTACAACTCTTCCTTGGAAAAGACGCGTAGAAGTTGCCATTACCGTATCTCCTTTTGCAGCTTTTTCTTGGTTACCCATACAAAGGTTACAACCTGGACGCTCTAAATACAACATGTTTTCATATTCTGTACGCGCAGCACCTTTTGGAGCATTATCATCGAATTCAAAACCAGAATATTTCTGTAATACTTCCCAGTCACCTTCAGCTTTCAATTCATCTACAATGTTATATGTTGGAGGAGCAACAACAAGAGGAGCGTTGAATTCCACTTTTCCTGTTTGTGCTTCAACATTTTTCAACATTTGAGCAAGGATTTTCATATCTCCTTTATGAACCATACAAGATCCAATAAATCCAAGATCTACTTTTTTCACTCCACCGTAGAAAGATAAAGGTCTAATAGTATCGTGCGTGTATCTTTTTGAAACATCAGCATTATTTACGTCTGGATCAGCAATCATAGGCTCTGCAATTAAATCAAGATCAACTACAACTTCAGCATAATATTTAGCATTTGCGTCTGGAGTTAAAGCTGGTTTCTCTGCCGATTTAATTTCAGCAATTCTCTTATCAGCTTTGTTGATCAATCCTTGAAGAACGTGTTTATCGTTATCCATTCCTTTGTCGATCATGATTTGGATTCTGCCTTTAGCAATTTCCAATGATTCGATCAAAGTATCATCTTCAGAAATACAAATAGAAGCTTTTGCTTTCATCTCTGCAGTCCAGTCAGTAAATGTAAAGGCTTGGTCAGCTGTTAATGTTCCAATGTGAACCTCAATAATTCTTCCTTGGAATACATTTTCTCCTCCAAATTGGTGAAGCATTTGCGCTTGAGTAGCATGAACCACATCACGGAAATCCATATACCCTTTCATATCTCCTTTAAAAGTAACTTTTACAGATTCTGGAATTGGCATTGAAGCTTCTCCAGTAGCCAATGCAAGAGCAACAGTTCCTGAGTCAGCACCAAAAGCAACACCTTTTGACATTCTTGTATGAGAGTCACCACCAATAATGATTGCCCACTCGTCGATAGTAATATCGTTAAGTACTTTATGGATTACGTCTGTCATTGAATGATAAACACCTTTTGGGTCACGAGCTGTGATCAAACCAAAATCGTTCATGAATTTCATCAATTTTGGAATGTTTGCCTGTGCTTTTTTATCCCAAACAGAAGCAGTATGACATCCTGACTGGTAAGCACCATCAACGATTGGTGAAATTACTGTAGCTGCCATAGATTCTAATTCCTGAGCAGTCATTAAACCTGTAGTATCCTGAGAACCTACAATATTAACTTCAACACGAACGTCAGAACCAGCGTGTAATACTTTACCCGGAGCGATTCCAACTGCATTTTTGTTGAAGATTTTTTCCACTGCAGTAAGGCCTTGTCCTTCATAAGAAACTTCTTTTGACGGAGCATATACAAGAGGAGCCTCAACATCTAAAACTTTTGCTGCTAATGTTTGAAGTTTTTTACCAAATACGATAGCATAAGAACCACCTGCTTTGATAAATTCCATTTTTTGAGGAGTAAATGCTTTAGAAATGTCGATCAATTCCTGATCTCCGTTATAAAGCTTTTTCTCTTTAATATTGATTGTAAGAACCGTTCCTGTAGCAACAGAATAAGTTTGCTCTAAAATTGGTTCGTCATTTTCGTTACGAATAACATTTCCGTCAGCATCAACTTTTTTAACCCAGTTTTTAAGGTCTAAACCAATACCGCCAGTAACATCTACAGTTGTTAAGAAAATTGGAGAAATTCCGTTTGTTCCTCCAACAATTGGAGCAATATTAACAAATGGAATATAAGGACTTGCTTGTTTTCCTGTCCAAAGTGCCACGTTGTTTACACCTGACATTCTAGAAGAACCAACTCCCATTGTTCCTTTTTCAGCGATTAACATTACGCTTTTATCTGGATGCTGTGCTTGTAATGCTTTAATTTCCTGCTGTGCCTGAGGCGTAATCATACATTGTCCGTGAAGCTCACGATCTGAACGAGAGTGCGCTTGGTTACCCGGAGAAAGTAAATCTGTTGAAATATCACCTTCACCAGCAATAAATGTAACTACCTTAATTTCGTCAGCTACTTCTGGAAGTTTTGTAAAGAACTCTGCTTGAGCATAACTCTCAAGGATTTCTTTAGCAATTGTATTATTATTTTTGAATGCCTCTACTAAACGATCTGTATCTGCTTCGTAAAGGAAAACTTGTGTTTTAAGAACTTTTGCTGCTTCTTTTGCTATAGCAGCATCATTACCTAAAGCTAAATCAAGTAACACTTCGATAGAAGGCCCGCCTTTCATGTGAGATAATAATTCAAAAGCAAATGCTGGTGTAATTTCTGCTACAACAGACTGACCCAGAATAATCTCTTTTAAAAACTTAGCTTTTTCACCAGCAGCACTTGTAGTTCCTGGTAAAGTATTGTAAATAAAAAACTTAAGAGAATCTTCTCTGTATTCGTTATTTGTATCTTTAATTTGTGCAATAATTTCGCTTAATAATTCAGCACTATCAATTGGTTTTGGGTGAAGTCCCTGATTTTTACGTTCTTCAATTTCTTGGATATAATCCTTATAAATGTTCATAATTAAGGCAGATTTATTTTTTTTATGCAAATTTAAGCATTAAAGCCGATAATTAAAAAAAATATAATAGAAGTCGCCTTTTCAAAAATTATTATTGTTAAAAAACGATTTTCACTGCTTGTTTTTGCTAAAATATCAATTTTGTATTAAAAAAATGAATTATTGATATTTTAAAATCTTTTCATTAACAAAGTCGAAATTTAATGTTAGGAAGCAAGTAAGATTTTACACCTATTTTGATAAAGAATCTTTCTAAATAAATAATTATAACGTTATAGTTGCAATTTTTAACGTCATTTCGACCTTCATCTATTCATGTCAAAATTGACAAATTCTTAATATTGATTTCAAATAAAAAACAAAAAAGCCCGATAAGATTATCAAGCTTTTTCCAATTTATTATATTATAATTTACATCAGCTTTTTAATAATAACTTCTTCAGTTATTCCTTCTGCATCTGCTTTGTAGTTTTTAATAATTCTGTGACGTAAAATTCCGGTTGCTACTGCTTTTACATCTTCAATATCCGGTGAAAATTTACCATTAAAAGCAGCGTGGGCTTTTGCAGCTAAAATTAAATTTTGCGAAGCTCTCGGCCCTGCTCCCCAATCCAGATAGTTTTTTACAAAATCATTTGTCAAAGCATTATCGGGACGAGTTTTACTCACTAATGTCACAGCATATTCAATAACATTATCTGCTACTGGAATTCTACGAATTAAATGCTGGAAATCAATAATTTCCTGAGCCGTAAACAATGGTCTAATTTCTACTTTATTATCTGATGTGGTTTGTTTAACCACTTTTACTTCTTCTTCAAAAGTTGGATATTCTAGTTTAATAGCAAACATAAAACGGTCTAACTGAGCTTCCGGCAAAGGATACGTTCCTTCCTGCTCAATTGGATTTTGTGTTGCCAGAACGAAATAAGGCAGATCTAATTTGTAATTTTGTCCTGCAATTGTTACTGAACGCTCCTGCATTGCTTCTAATAAAGCTGCCTGAGTTTTTGGAGGTGTTCTATTAATCTCGTCAGCTAGAATAATATTAGAAAATATTGGTCCTTTTATGAATTTAAAATGTCTGTTTTCGTCCAGAATTTCACTTCCTAAAATATCCGAAGGCATCAAGTCTGGTGTAAACTGAATTCTTTTAAAATCTAAACCTAAAGCCTGTGATAAAGTATTTATCATTAACGTTTTTGCCAACCCCGGAACACCAATTAAAAGAGCGTGTCCTCCAGAAAATATACAAAGTAAAATTTCGTCAATTACGGCATCCTGCCCTACAATTATTTTTGCTATTTCGTTTTTTAATTCGTTACGTTTCTGAACTAAATTATGAATTGCTGTTACGTCAGACATTTATGAATATATTTAAAATTAAAAAGAGTTAGTTTAATGAATTCATAAAACTAACTCTTTTTCTTTATTTAATAAAAATTATTTTTTCAACCAATTGTTAGCAAACGTACAATCTTTGTATTCTCCAATAATTTTGATATAAGTATCTTTAATCTTAGTATCAAACCATTTTGCTATCGCATTGATTTGTTTTTCTTTTAATGCTAATTCTTTAATTTTAGTATAATCTTTAGCATAATCAGCTGTATGTTCGTCGATTCTGTTTGTTACAGTTATCAACTTATACGTTTTCTTTCCTTTATCGTCTGTGTTTAAAAGCGGCTGAGAAACTTCATCATCTTTTAAATTTGAAACCTGACCGTATAAAGTTGGATCCATTTTAGTCAATTCAAAACGAGTATCCTGAGTATTAGGATTTATTAATGTTCCTCCATTTGCTCTGGTTTCTTTTTCATCAGATTCTGTTCTTGCAGCGTCTGCAAAAGTCAATTCTTTGCTTACAATTTTAGCTCTAATGTTTGCAATTCTTTCTTTTGCTTCTTTTAAAGCGCTTTCAGAAACGGTTGGAGCAATTAATATATGACGTAATTCTACTTCCTGTCCTTTTATTTTATCTACCATTATAATATGATATCCAAAAGTAGTTTCAAATGGTGCAGAAATCTCACCTTCCTGTAAACTAAATGCAACATCTTTAAACTCTTTTACAAAAGGTGTTTTACGTGTCATTTTGTAGTAACCGCCATTTGGTGCAGATCCAGGATCCTGAGAATATAAAACAGCTTTTGTTGCAAAGCTTGATCCTTCTAAAACATCTTTTCTAATAGCATTTAATCTATCTATTACCTTTTGCTTGTCTTCCTTAGAAACTTTTGGCTCTACCACAATTTGCGCTACTTCCATTTCAGCTCCAAAAGTCGGCAATTCGTCTTTAGGAATTTTTCTAAAGAAATTACGAACTTCTTCAGGAGTTATTTCTACATCTTTAACAATTTTATCTCTCATTTCAGAAGCTAACTTCTGCTCTTTTAAGATGTCAGCAAAATATGTTTTAAATTCCTCTACAGAACTTTTTTTATAGTATTCGACTACTTTATTTATGTCTCCAACTTGTTGAATCATATAGTTCAAACGTTCTTCCATCATACCTCTAACTTCGGCATCACTCACAATAATACTATCCTGAATAGCCTGATGCGCATATAATTTATCTTCAAGAAGTTTACCAAGCATCTGGCATCTTGTAATATCTTTAATATTACCTCCCTGGCTTGAAATCTCTAAATAACCTTTATCAATATCAGAATCTAAAACAATATAATCTCCAACTGTAGCGATAATACCGTCTATTTTTTGTTTACCATGCACTGGTTCTGCAGGCTTTTCAGCTACAACATCCTTAATAATTTCCTGAGCTGAAACTATTGAAGTGAAAAAAAGTAAAAAACACATTGTTAAGACTAACTTGTAATCAATTGTTTTTAGCTGTAATTTTTTTAATAACATTATTTTAAATTTAATTGGATGTTAAAGATCAGTGCTTTAAAATTTAGTAAGACCTTATTTGTTCTTTCAAAAGTTATTCTAAAAAACCAAATAGTCAATTTCTTTATCTTATATAAAACGAACAAAAATAACAATTCAATTACATAATACAACTATCAGCCATAGTATTAACAAAAAATTATGTGGATGATAATTAAATCGAATATATAAATGTTTATTCTTTTCTTCTGCAGACAAATTACTATGTACTTAATTTAAATTCAAATCTGAAATTTAAATGTTCTGAAAAAGTTTTAAACACTACAACGTTTTCGTTGTAAAACTATTTTCCTACAAAACTAAATCGAATCAAAAAACTCCTACTTTAGATGCGTAATTAACAATTTAAACGTATAAAAATTAAGAATATCTTATTTTAAAAACTAAAAATTAAACAATTACAAACTTTATTAATTTAACCTTAACCACATCTATTATGAAAAAACCTATTGCAAGATTGTGTTTTGTTATGGCACTTACAGGATTGTTGTACTCTTGTTCGCAAAACGAAACAAACGATGTTGATTCAAAAGCAGAAAGTCAGCAGTTTAAAATCATTAATGTCACGCATCACGACGGAAAGCCTTTCAGTACAGGAAAATCTTCTTCTCTAACTGGAAAATATGTTGATAACCCAGGTGGAGGTGTTATGATGCAGGCCTTTTATTGGGATGTACCCGCTGGAGGAACTTGGTGGGATACTGTAAAAGGAAAAGTAACTGCTTGGGGAAATGCCGGAATTGGTTCTATTTGGCTCCCACCTGCTTCAAAAGCTCAAAATGGAGCATTCTCTATGGGATATGATCCTACTGATTATTTTGATTTTGGAGATTATAATCAAAACGGAAGCACTGAAACACGATTTGGATCAAAAGCTGAATTAGTAAGTTTAATTACAGCTGCCCATAATGAGAATATCAAAGTTTATGCAGATATCGTAATCAATCATAACAGCGGCGGACAATCTGAAGCAAATCCATTTACAGGAACAAATACCTGGACTAATTTTACAGGAGTTGCTTCGGGTAAATTCCCTCGTAACTATAATGATTTTTATAAAAACAGTTACGGAAATAATGACGAAGGTTCTTTTGGAGGGTTTCCTGATTTATGCCACGCTGCACCTAACGTTCAGAACTGGCTGTGGCTGCGTGCTGACGGAGTTGGTAAATATTATAAAAACACAATGAAGTTTGACGGCTGGAGATTCGACTATGTAAAAGGCTTTGGTGCATGGGTTGTAAATGCATGGAATTCGAATGTTGGAGGATTTTCTGTTGGAGAATTATGGGATTCGAATGTAAATGTATTAAATGACTGGGCAAACAATGCGAATAGTTCTGTATTTGATTTTGCATGTTATTATAAAATGAACGATGCCTTTGACGGAAATAATCTGGCATTATTAAATGATGATATGATGTGGAAACGCAATCCGTACAAAGCAGTAACTTTTGTAACCAATCATGATACTGACGAAATCTGGAGCAAAATGTTAGCTTACTCCTATATATTAACTCACGAAGGTTATCCAACAATTTTTTATAGAGATTATGAAGAATGGTTAGACAAGAACAAACTTAATAATCTAATCTGGATTCACAACAATAAAGCAACTGGAACAACTTCTATTTTATATTCAGACAATGATGAATATGTTGCCAGAAGAAACGGATACAACGGAAATCCCGGATTGGTTGTTTACATAAACAATTCTGACTCGTGGCAGGAAAGATGGATTCAAACCAATTGGGCAAATACTCAAATTAAAGATTTTACAGGAAACTCATCTTGGTATCCAACTACTCAAGCTGACAAATGGGTAAAAATACAATGTCCTCCAAGAGGATATTCAATTTGGTCAATTAATCAGTAATTTTAAAAATGACTATCTAAGGCTGTTGCAAAACAGCCTTATTTTTTTTCTAAAAATCTCTCAATAGAAAAGACTTCCTAAATTTAAGAAGTGAATATTTTTATAAAGTCGTATTTAATAGTACTTTTGCAACCTATTTATACAAAATATGAGCTTTTTAAAAGAAATACAACGCAGAAGAACATTTGGAATTATCTCGCATCCTGATGCCGGTAAAACTACATTAACGGAAAAATTACTGTTATTTGGAGGTGCTATTCAGGAAGCTGGAGCGGTAAAAAATAACAAAATTAAAAAAGGAGCAACGAGTGACTTTATGGAAATCGAACGCCAAAGAGGTATCTCGGTTTCAACTTCTGTACTTGCTTTTAATTATAAAGATAAAAAAATCAATATCCTTGACACACCCGGACACAAGGATTTTGCCGAAGATACTTTTAGAACCTTAACTGCTGTTGACAGCGTAATTGTTGTAATTGACGTTGCAAAAGGGGTTGAGGAACAAACAGAAAAACTGGTTGCTGTTTGTAGAATGCGTAATATTCCTATGATTGTTTTCATCAACAAATTAGATCGTGAAGGTAAAGATGCTTTTGATCTAATGGATGAAGTAGAACAAAAATTAGGATTGAAAGTTACTCCTTTAAGTTTCCCTATTGGAATGGGTTATGATTTTCAGGGAATTTATAATCTTTGGGAAGAAAATATTAACCTTTTTAGTGGAGACAGCCGTAAAAATATTGAAGAAACTATTGCCTTTTCTGATGTACAGAACAATCCTGAATTGGATAAAATTGTGGGAGAAAAAGCGGCTAACAAACTTCGTGAAGAGTTAGAATTAATTGATGAAGTTTATCCAAAATTTGAACGTCAGGATTATCTGGATGGAAAAATCCAGCCTGTATTCTTTGGTTCAGCTTTGAACAATTTTGGAGTTCGTGAATTGTTAGATTGTTTCATTACAATCGCTCCGTCTCCAAGAGCAAAAGATTCTGAGACTCGTACAGTCGAACCTACAGAAGAAAAAATGTCTGGATTTGTTTTCAAAATCCACGCAAATATGGATCCTAAACACCGTGATCGTCTGGCATTTATCAAAATTGTTTCTGGAACTTTTGAAAGAAACAAACCTTACTATCATGTACGCCAAAAGAAGAATTTAAAATTCTCTAGTCCAAATGCATTCTTTGCTGAGAAAAAAGAAATCGTTGATATTTCTTATCCAGGTGATATTGTAGGTTTGCACGATACAGGAAACTTTAAAATTGGAGATACTTTAACTGAAGGCGAAATCATGAGTTTTAAAGGAATTCCAAGTTTCTCTCCAGAACACTTTAGATACATCAACAACGCCGATCCGATGAAAGCTAAACAATTAGAAAAAGGAGTCGACCAGTTAATGGATGAAGGTGTAGCGCAGTTGTTTACATTAGAAATGAACAATCGTAAAATTATCGGAACCGTTGGAGCACTTCAATATGAGGTAATTCAATATCGTTTAGAGCATGAATACGGCGCAAAATGTACTTATGAAAACTTCCCTGTACATAAGGCATGCTGGGTAAAACCTGACGATTCTAAAAATGAGGAATTCAAAGAATTTAAGCGTATTAAACAAAAATTCCTGGCTCATGACAAATATGGCCAATTAGTTTTCTTAGCCGATTCTGATTTTACAATACAAATGACACAAAGTAAATATCCTACTGTGAAATTATACTTTACATCTGAATTTGATTAATATCCTTTAGATAAAAAATACCAAAAGGCTGTCTATGATTTAGACAGCCTTTTTCATTTACATTCCCCAAAATGTAAATTTAATTATTGCTTTGTGTAATTAATTCCTAATCCGCCAGCAATATAGATTTTAGTAAGTTCTTCTGCTCCAATAATTATATTTTGTGTCAAAACATTATTTTTAACTGATTTTAAATCGAAATCTATTTCTTTTGACAGATAATAATCATTTCCGGTAATTGTAACCATTAGTGATTTACTGTTTTTTAAAATTTTAGTTTCTATCGAAAATTCTCCAGTTTTAGGATTAACTTTTACAGGAATTTGTGAACCGTCAACAGCAAGCATTAAATTAGGGTATGTTTCTCTATTAAAAGGCTTGATTGTATTTGCTTCCAATAATCTTCCTTTTATAATTATAGAAATTTCTTGATTTGCAGTATGGTTATAAGCCACTTTCCCTACTTTATAAGTATTAGGTTTCGGGGAGCTTATTTCTGTTTTAACAGGTTCTTTTTCTTGCGCTGAAAGATTTGAGGCCAATAAAACGGATGCTGCAACTGCTGCATATTTTAAAGTATTGATTTTAGAAATTTCATTGTATTCGAACTGTTCTTCTAACTGTGTAGTTTTTAGTCTCGCACAAATAGCTCTGTCTTTATTTTCTGCAATGAATTTAGCAACTTCAGAATTTGTTTTCTTACTTAAATCAATCACATTTTTCATGCAGGAATTACAAAATGAACCATTTGCATTAGGAATCATTTTATCAAAATTTTCAGAACAAGGATTTGCTATTTCTAAGGTGAATTTCTTTTTCATACTATACTTTATTTAAGTTAAAAAACTTCTGAATCGCTCTTACTTATATAGAGTATATTTTTTATAAAAAGGTTGGGAAGAAAATAAAATATTTTACAATAAGAAGTTAATCACTTCATTTTCAAAAACAAAAAAAAGCACTAATTAGGTTAGCGCTTTTTTAAACTTTGAATTAAATCAACCTTACTAAGTCATTATATTTCAAAAATTAATCTATCATAGGAAGAGCCAATTTAGAATAACAGGACTGCAAAAAGAAATTTTGTCGACTAAAGTAAATTAAATCAGACAAACTACATTTAATTTTCATTATAGAGCAAAAAAAAAGCCCCATTAAAATGGGGCTTTAAAATTTATGCTTGTCCTGCCGGACCAAAATTAAGCGGTATTGGTGCTTGTTCTGTCTCTTTGATTTCGCCGTGGGCTGCTTCAAATCGATGGATATTTTCACCAATTGCTCTCAATAATCTTTTAGCATGTTGTGGTGTCAAGACAATTCTTGACTTTACCTTGGCTTTAGGAATACCCGGCATAATGCTCACAAAATCTAAAACAAACTCCGATGATGAGTGATTAATAATCGCTAGATTAGAATAAATTCCTTCTGCGATAGTTTCGTCTAACTCAATGTTAATTTGCTCTTGTTGTTGTTTCGGATTACTCATAGTTTCCCTAATTAATAAATGTATTCTTCTTTATTAGCCATCATTTCGTTGTAATCGTCTTTAGAACCTACGATAGTGTTATCGTATTCTCTCATACCAGTTCCCGCAGGAATTCTGTGTCCAACAATTACATTTTCTTTTAATCCTTCTAGATCATCTACTTTACCAGCTACTGCAGCTTCGTTAAGTACTTTCGTTGTCTCCTGGAATGAAGCCGCAGAAATGAATGATTTAGTTTGTAACGAAGCTCTTGTAATACCTTGTAGAACTGGCGTTGCAGTTGCAGTAATTACGTCTCTTGCTACAACAAGATTTTTATCTGTACGTTTCAATAATGAATTTTCATCACGCAATTCACGAGGAGAAATAATTTGACCTGGTTTCAATACTGAAGAATCTCCAGCATCTTCTACCACTTTCATTCCGTACAATTTATCATTTTGAAGGATAAAGTCTTTAGTATGAATCAATTGATCTTCTAAAAATAGAGTATCTCCTGGATCTTCAACTTTTACTTTACGCATCATTTGACGAATTACAACCTCAAAGTGCTTGTCATTAATTTTTACCCCTTGTAAACGGTAAACCTCTTGAATTTCATTTACCAAGTACTGTTGAACAGCAGCTGGTCCTTGAATTCTTAAGATATCATCTGGTGTAATTGCACCATCAGACAATGGAACTCCCGCTCTTACGAAGTCATTTTCTTGTACTAAGATTTGGCTTGAAAGTTTAACTAAATACTTTTTAATCTCACCAAATTTAGATTCGATAACGATCTCACGGTTACCTCTCTTAATTTTTCCAAAAGATACAACTCCATCAATTTCAGATACAACTGCTGGATTTGATGGGTTACGAGCCTCAAGAAGCTCAGTAATTCTTGGTAAACCTCCCGTGATATCGCCTGCTTTAGAAGAACGACGAGGAATTTTTACTAATACTTTACCTGCTTTAATTTTCTCACCATTTTCAACCATTAAGTGTGCACCTACTGGTAAGTTGTAAGAACGAATCAATTCACCTTCTTTACCATAAACTAATAAAGTTGGGATTAATTTTTTGTTTCTAGCCTCAGAAATTACTTTTTCCTGGAAACCAGTCTGCTCATCGATCTCAACCATGAATGATTGTCCTTGTTCTAAATCTTCGTAAGCAATCTTACCAGTAAACTCAGAAACAATTACACCATTATAAGGGTCCCATTTACAAATTACAGTTCCTTTTCCAACAGTTTCTCCATCTTTAACAAAGATACTAGAACCGTAAGGAATATTATGTGTGTTTAAGACGATACCAGTTCCTTCATCAACTAATTTTAATTCAGTTGAACGTGATACTACGATATCAACCGCATTACCTTCACTGTCTTCACCTTTAACTGTTTTTAAATCTTCAATCTCAAGTCTACCTGCGAATCTTGTAACAATACTAGACTCTTCAGAGATACCTCCAGCAACCCCTCCAACGTGGAACGTACGAAGTGTTAACTGTGTACCTGGCTCTCCAATAGACTGAGCAGCAATAACTCCAACAGCTTCACCTCTTTGTGTCATCTTACCAGTAGCTAAGTTTCTACCATAACATTTAGCACAAATACCTTTTAAAGCCTCACAAGTTAATGGAGATCTAACTTCTACTTTTTCAATTGGAGAAGCTTCGATAGTTTTCACAATTGCCTCAGTAATTTGCTGGCCTGATTGAACCATTACTTCATTAGTAAGAGGATTGATAACGTCTTGTAATGCAACACGTCCTAAAATTCTCTCTCCTAAAGATTCAACGATTTCCTCATTTTTCTTCAATGCAGCAACTTCAACACCTCTAAGAGTTCCACAATCTTCGATGTTAACAATAACATCTTGAGAAACGTCATGAAGCCTTCTTGTCAAGTAACCAGCATCGGCCGTTTTAAGAGCCGTATCCGCAAGACCTTTACGAGCACCGTGAGTAGAAATGAAGTACTCAAGGATCGAAAGACCTTCCTTAAAGTTAGAAAGAATCGGGTTTTCAATAATCTCACCACCACCAGCAGTAGATTTTTTAGGCTTAGCCATCAAACCACGCATACCAGTTAACTGACGAATCTGCTCCTTAGAACCCCTCGCCCCAGAGTCAAGCATCATATATACAGAGTTGAAACCTTGTTGGTCTTCTCTAATATTTTTCATTGCTAATTCTGTTAACTGAGCATTTGCTGAAGTCCATACGTCAATAACTTGGTTGTAACGCTCGTTATTTGTGATAAGACCCATGTTATAGTTAGTTGAGATACCTTCAACTTGTTCTCTTGCATCTGCAATTAACTTCGTTTTTTGTTCTGGGATTCTAATATCACCTAAAGAGAATGATAAACCTCCTCTAAATGCGAATTTATAACCCATATCTTTCATATTATCCAAGAAAGCTGCCGTTGTAGGTACATCAGTCACACTTAAAATGTGTCCGATAATATCTCTAAGGTTTTTCTTAGTCAATACGTCGTTGATATATCCAGCTGCTTCAGGTACTACTTCGTTAAATAATACACGTCCTGCAGTTGTTTGAATGATTTTGTACACTAATTCTCCAGCGTCATTAAAATCTTTTGCTCTAATTTTAACACGAGCATTTAGTTCTAATCTTCCTTCGTTTAATGCAATGTTTACTTCTTCAGCAGAATAGAAAGTCAAATCTTGACCTAAAATAATGTGATCTTCTGTAGAAATACGTTCTTTGGTCATATAGTACAGACCCAAGACCATGTCCTGAGAAGGTACAGTAATTGGAGCACCATTTGCAGGGTTCAAAATATTATGAGAAGCCAACATTAATAATTGAGCCTCTAAAATAGCCTCTGGTCCTAATGGTAAGTGAACCGCCATCTGGTCACCATCGAAATCGGCGTTGAATGCCGTACATACTAATGGGTGTAACTGGATCGCTTTTCCTTCAATTAATTTTGGTTGGAAAGCCTGAATACCAAGTCTGTGCAAAGTAGGAGCACGGTTCAGTAATACTGGGTGTCCTTTAATTACGTTTTCAAGGATATCCCAAACTACAGGCTCTTTTTTGTCAATGATTTTCTTAGCAGATTTTACTGTTTTTACAATACCTCTTTCAATCAATTTACGGATAACGAAAGGTTTGTATAACTCAGAAGCCATATCTTTTGGCAATCCGCACTCATATAATTTTAACTCAGGACCAACAACAATTACCGAACGAGCAGAATAATCCACACGTTTACCAAGTAAGTTTTGACGGAAACGTCCTTGCTTACCTTTTAATGAGTCAGATAATGATTTTAATGGTCTGTTAGATTCTGTTTTAACAGCAGAAGCTTTACGTGTGTTATCAAATAATGAATCTACAGATTCTTGCAACATACGTTTTTCGTTTCTTAAGATAACTTCAGGAGCTTTAATCTCCATTAATCTTTTCAAACGGTTGTTACGGATGATTACACGACGGTATAAGTCGTTCAAATCTGAAGTTGCAAAACGACCTCCATCAAGTGGCACAAGCGGACGTAATTCTGGCGGGATAACTGGAACCACTTTCATAATCATCCATTCTGGACGGTTTTCGCGGTTTTCGTTAGACTCACGGAAAGACTCAACAACTTGTAATCTTTTTAAAGCCTCAGTTTTTCTTTGTTTAGAAGTTTCGTTGTTAGCGCTGTGTCTTAATTCATAAGATAAAGCATCTAAGTCAATACGAGCTAATAAATCCATAATACACTCTGCTCCCATTTTGGCAACAAATTTATTTGGATCTAAATCATCTAAATATTGATTTTCTTGCGGAAGAGTATCTAAAATGTTTAGGTATTCTTCTTCAGTTAAGAAATCTAATCTTTGTAAAGATTCTCCATCTGCATTTTTAGCAATACCTGCTTGGATTACTACGTATCTTTCGTAGTAGATGATCATATCTAATTTCTTAGATGGAAGACCAAGGATATAACCAATTTTGTTTGGAAGAGAACGGAAGTACCAGATGTGAGCAATTGGCACAACAAGGTTGATGTGTCCTACTCTATCACGACGTACTTTTTTCTCAGTAACTTCAACACCACAACGGTCACAGATGATACCTTTGTAACGAATTCTTTTATACTTACCACAAGCACATTCGAAATCTTTTACTGGTCCGAAGATTCTTTCGCAGAAAAGTCCGTCACGCTCTGGTTTGTGCGTTCTATAGTTAATTGTTTCTGGCTTTAAAACCTCTCCTCTTGATTCTTTCAAGATAGATTCTGGTGAAGCCAATCCAATAGAAATTTTGTTAAATCTTTTTACTGGATTCTTATCTTTATTATTGTTTCTGTTATTCATCATAGTTTTTACTATTGATTTATTTGCAATTAAAAAATTGAATTTAGATTTATAATCTACTCTTAAAAAGATAAGAGTTAATCATTCAGCTACTACCTCGGGTTACTTCTCTAAACCTCAAATTTTTATTTGAAGTGCTAGTTATAAAATGCCTCGCATTGTTATAAAAAATCGGAACGGTTTACGGGTATAAATCTTTAAAAACTTCTAACATTTAGTAAACAGCCCCAGTCCCAATGTTCAGCGCTAAACTGAATACTGAGACTGTAACTGAAAACATTTTATTTATTCTTCCAAACGAAGATCTAAACCTAGACCTTTCAATTCGTGCATTAATACATTGAATGATTCTGGTAAACCTGGTTCTGGCATAGTTTCACCCTTAACGATAGCTTCGTAAGTTTTAGCTCTACCAATAACGTCATCAGACTTAACAGTTAAGATTTCACGTAAAGTACTAGAAGCTCCATAAGCCTCAAGTGCCCAAACCTCCATCTCTCCAAAACGCTGACCTCCAAATTGAGCCTTACCTCCAAGTGGCTGTTGCGTAATCAATGAATATGGTCCGATAGAACGTGCGTGCATCTTATCATCAACCATGTGTCCTAATTTAAGCATGTAAATTACACCAACAGTTGCTTTTTGTGCAAAACGCTCTCCAGTTCCACCATCATAAAGATATGTATGCCCGAAACGTGGTACGTTAGCCTCATCAGTCAAAGCGTTGATCTCGTCAAGAGAAGCACCGTCGAAAATTGGAGTAGCAAATTTTCTACCCAAGTTCATACCAGCCCATCCAAGAACAGTCTCATAAATCTGACCAATGTTCATACGTGAAGGTACCCCAAGTGGATTCAATACAATATCTACTGGTGTTCCATCTTCTAAGAAAGGCATATCTTCGTGACGAACGATTCTAGCAACAATACCTTTGTTACCGTGACGTCCTGCCATTTTATCACCAACTTTTAACTTACGTTTTTTAGCGATATAGATTTTAGCCAACTTCAAGATTCCAGATGGTAATTCATCTCCAACCGTAATAGTGAATTTCTCTCTTCTTAAAGCTCCTTGTAAGTCGTTCAGCTTAATTTTATAGTTATGAATTAAATCATTAACCATTTTATTAGTAGCGTCATCAGCAACCCATTGACCTTTGCTTAAGTGAGCAAAATCTTCTACTGCGTAAAGCATTTTTTGAGTATATTTTTTACCTTTTGGTAAAACTTCTTCACCCAAATCATTCATTACACCTTGAGATGTTTTTCCGTTAACGATCAAGAATAATTTCTCAACTAATCTGTCTTTTAATTCAACAAATTTAGTTTCGAATTCCATTTCTAAAGCGCCTAAAGCATCTTTATCTTGAGTACGTTTACGTTTATCTTTTACGGCTCTTGCAAATAATTTTTTGTCAAGAACTACACCGTGTAAAGATGGAGAAGCTTTTAATGAAGCATCTTTTACATCACCCGCTTTATCTCCGAAGATTGCACGAAGCAATTTCTCCTCTGGAGTAGGATCTGATTCTCCTTTTGGCGTAATTTTACCAATCAAAATGTCGCCAGGTTTAACCTCTGCTCCAATTCTGATCATACCGTTTTCATCTAAATCTTTAGTAGCTTCTTCAGAAACGTTAGGAATATCGTTTGTTAACTCTTCGTTACCTAACTTAGTATCTCTAACCTCTAATGAATAATCATCAACGTGGATAGATGTAAAAATATCATCGCGAACTACTTTCTCAGAAATTACAATCGCATCCTCGAAGTTGTACCCTTTCCATGGCATGAACGCAACTTTTAAGTTTCTACCTAAAGCTAATTCTCCATTTTGAGTAGCATATCCTTCAGATAATACTTGTCCAGGAACAACTCTATCACCTCTTCTTACGATAGGCTTCAAGTTGATACTTGTACCTTGATTGGTTTTTCTAAATTTAATTAAGTTGTACGTTTTCTCATCAGCATCAAAACTAACCATTCTCTCGTCTTCTGTACGATCGTATTTAATAGTAATGATATTAGCATCTACGTATTCAACAGTACCATGCCCTTCAGCATTGATTAATACTCTTGAATCTGAAGCTACCTGACGCTCTAAACCTGTACCAACAATCGGTGCTTCAGGACGGATCAAAGGAACTGCCTGACGCATCATGTTCGATCCCATCAACGCACGGTTCGCATCATCATGCTCCAAGAAAGGAATCAAAGATGCAGAAATCGAAGCGATCTGGTTAGGAGCAACGTCTGTATAATGTACTGAACTTGGTTCAACAACTGGGAAGTCACCCTCTTCACGAGCAATAACATTACTAGCTGTAATTTTACCAGAAGCATCCATTTCAATGTTTGCCTGAGCAATCATTTTACCTTCTTCTTCTTCAGCACTTAAATAGATTGGTGCGCTTTCTAAATCAACAACACCATCTGTAACTTTACGGTATGGAGTTTCAATGAATCCCATTCCGTTTACTTTTGCGTAAACACCAAGAGATGAAATCAAACCAATGTTTGGTCCCTCAGGAGTTTCAATCGGACATAATCGACCATAGTGAGTATAGTGAACGTCACGAACCTCGAAACCAGCTCTCTCTCTCGAAAGTCCACCTGGTCCAAGTGCAGAAAGTCTTCTTTTGTGTGTAATCTCAGCTAATGGATTCGTTTGATCCATAAATTGAGATAACTGGTTAGTACCAAAGAAAGAGTTGATAACTGATGATAATGTTTTAGCATTAATCAAATCAATTGGTGTAAACACCTCGTTATCTCTAACGTTCATTCTCTCACGAATAGTTCTAGCCATACGTGCTAAACCAACACCGAATTGTTGAGACAATTGTTCACCAACTGTTCTAACACGACGGTTTGATAAGTGATCAATATCATCAATCTCTGCTTTAGAGTTGATCAACTCGATCAAATATTTAACGATTGTAATGATATCCTCTTTAGTAAGCACTTGCTTATCCATAGGGATATCTAAATCTAATTTTTTGTTCATTCTGTAACGACCAACTTCACCTAAGTTATAACGTTGATCAGAGAAGAACAATTTATCTATAATACCACGAGCAGTTTCCTCATCAGGCGGTTCAGCGTTACGCAACTGACGGTAAATGTGCTCTACAGCTTCTTTTTCAGAGTTTGTTGGATCTTTTTGTAACGTATTGTGGATAATAGCATAATCTGCTTGGTTATTATCCTCCTTGTGCAACAAAATAGATTTTACGTTAGAATCGATGATCTCTTCAACATTATCTTTGTCGATAATTGTATCACGGTCAAGGATGATTTCGTTACGCTCGATAGAAACTACCTCTCCAGTATCCTCATCTACGAAATCCTCGTGCCATGTGTTCAAAACACGCGCGGCAAGTCTTCTTCCAATATATTTCTTAATACCTGTTTTAGAAACTTTAATTTCTTCTGCTAAGTCGAAAATTTCAAGGATATCCTTATCTCTTTCGAAACCAATAGCACGGAATAAAGTTGTAACAGGTAATTTTTTCTTTCTATCGATATACGCGTACATTACGCTGTTGATATCTGTAGAAAATTCTATCCAAGATCCTTTAAAAGGAATTACTCTCGCAGAATAAAGTTTAGTTCCATTTGCGTGGAATGACTGTCCAAAGAAAACCCCTGGAGAACGGTGTAATTGAGATACTACAACACACTCGGCACCATTAATAACAAAAGTACCACTAGGAGTCATGTAAGGAATTGTTCCAAGATAAACATCTTGTACAATTGTTTCAAAATCTTCGTGTTCTGGATCTGTACAGTATAGTTTTAACCTAGCTTTTAAAGGCACACTATAAGTAAGACCTCTCTCTATACATTCTTGAATTGTATAACGTGGCGGATCAACAAAATAATCTAGGAATTCCAATACAAAGTTGTTTCTTGTATCTGTAATTGGGAAGTTTTCCATGAAGGTGTTGTATAACCCTTCGTTGCCTCTTTCGTCAGATTTCGTTTCTAATTGAAAGAAATCTTTAAAAGATTTAACCTGAACATCTAAGAAATCTGGATAGTCAGGGATATTTTTTGTAGAGGCAAAATTCAATCTTTCAGTCTGATTTGTTATCATCAATGGACAAAATTTTGATTAAAAAAAAGTAATTTTTGTTTGTGTAAAACACACTGTTTAATCTATACTTTCTTATTATAATCAATACATCTTTAAAAATAAACTATAAAAATAAGCCGATTTTCTTTCTTCGTATTGATCTAAAACTTTTTCGTATTTTAAACTATGGGATAATAAAACTTAATATATTTTATTATACGAAAAATGGTTTAGGTCTTTGAGTGTTAACTCAAGACCTAAACCTAGTTCTTAAACTGAGTTTAATTATTTAAGCTCAACAGTAGCTCCAGCCTCTTCTAAAGATTTTTTAAGACCTTCAGCCTCTTCTTTAGAAACACCTTCTTTAACGTTGCTTGGTGCACCGTCAACTACATCTTTAGCTTCTTTAAGACCTAAACCAGTTAATTCTTTAACTAATTTCACAACTGCTAATTTAGAAGCTCCTGCATCTTTTAATACAACTGTAAATTCAGTTTGTGCTTCTTCAGCAGCACCGTCTCCACCTCCAGCAGCAACTACTACAGCAGCAGCAGCAGGCTCGATTCCGTACTCATCTTTTAATATTGTTGCTAATTCGTTAACTTCTTTAACTGTTAAGTTAACTAATTGTTCTGCGAATTGTTTCAAATCTGCCATTTTTTCTATCGTTTAAAATGATTTGTGTAAAAAATATAATTTAATTATTGTGCGCTAATTAAGCAGTAAGGAAGCAAACTCCCTTACGATAATTACTCTGCTCCTTCTTCTTCGCTTCCTGCGAATTTGTTTTGTAAAGCAGAAATAATTCTTTGAGCTGGAGATTGTAATAATCCAATGATTTCTCCAATAAGCTCTTCTTTAGATTTAATTGTAGCTAACGCATCTAATTGGTTATCTCCAATATATACTTCAGAATTGATGTAAGCTCCTTTTAAAACTGGTTTATCAGATTTCTTACGGAAATCTTTAATAATTTTTCCAGGTGCATTAGCAACATCAGAAATAAATATAGCACTGTTACCTGATAAAACTGTAGGTAAATCACCATAATCATTAGAAGAAGCTTCCATTGCTTTTGCAAGCAAAGTGTTCTTTACAACCTCTAATTTGATACCTGCTTTAAAACAAGCTCTACGTAAGTTTGAAGTTGTCTCTGCGTTTAAACCAGAAATATCAGAAATGTAAATGATATTTGTACCAGCTAACTGCGCAGTTAAATTTTCAATCGCGATTGATTTTTCTTCTCTAGTCATACTAAAAATTTTTAACTACCAATTATACTGCTTTTGGGTCTAATGCAATAGCAGGACTCATTGTGCTTGTAAGGTGAATACCTTTGATGTATGTACCTTTAGCAGCAGTTGGTTTAAGTTTTATTAATGTTTGAATAATTTCGTGTGCGTTGTCAACAATCTGCTCAGCTCCAAAAGAAACTTTACCGATTCCTGCGTGTACGATACCAGTTTTATCAACTTTAAAGTCAATTTTACCAGCTTTAACTTCTTGAACAGCTTTAGCAACATCCATAGTTACTGTACCTGTTTTAGGGTTAGGCATTAAACCTCTAGGTCCTAAAATACGACCTAATGGACCTAATTTACCCATAACAGCAGGCATAGTAATGATCACATCAACATCTGTCCAACCGTCTTTGATTTTTTGTAAGTAATCATCAAGACCAACATGATCTGCTCCAGCCTCTCTTGCTTCAGCCTCTTTGTCTGGAGTAACCAATGCTAATACTTTAACATCCTTTCCTGTTCCGTGAGGTAAAGTTACCACACCTCTAACCATTTGATTCGCTTTTCTTGGATCTACACCCAAACGAACTGCGATATCAACAGACTCATCAAATTTTGCAGAAGCAACAACTTTCAATAATGCCGCAGCATCTTTTAGAGAGTATAATTTGTTCTTTTCAATTTTTGAAGCAGCCTCTTTTTGCTTTTTTGTTAATTTTGCCATGTCTTTTTCTTAATTAAAAAGGAGCATCTCCTGATACAGTTATACCCATAGATCTAGCCGTTCCAGCAACCATACTCATAGCTTTTTCAATTGTAAAAGCATTTAAGTCTGGCATTTTGTCTTCAGCAATAGTTCTAATTTGTTCCCAAGTAACGCTAGCTACTTTTTTACGATTAGGCTCACCAGAACCAGATTTTAGCTTTGCAGCTTCCATTAACTGAACTGCTGCTGGAGGAGTCTTAACAACAAAATCAAATGATTTGTCTTTGTACACAGTGATTTGCACTGGACAAATTTTGCCAGGTTTATCCTGAGTTCTAGCATTGAACTGCTTACAAAACTCCATGATATTAACCCCAGCAGCTCCTAAAGCAGGTCCAACCGGTGGCGACGGGTTCGCAGCACCTCCCTTAACTTGTAGTTTAACTACCTTACTAATTTCTTTAGCCATTTTTAAAAAATTTATCACTGTAATCAATGGAAGCGATTACAATGGTTTATTATAGTGTAACAAAAAATTATACTTTTTCTACTTGCATAAAACTTAATTCTAATGGAGTTTTTCTTCCGAAAATCTTAACCATTACTTCAAGTTTACGCTTCTCTTCATTGATTTTCTCAACCGTACCATTGAAACCATTAAAAGGACCATCGATCACTTTTACTGTTTCACCTAAGCTGAACGGAATTGATCTTGTATCTGTATTCACAGCAAGTTCATCCACTTTACCTAACATACGATTTACCTCTGAAAGTCTTAAAGGAACAGGTTCTCCGCCTTTAATTTCTCCTAAGAAACCAATCACACTAGTAATAGATTTAATAATATGAGGTATCTCACCAACTAAGTTAGCTTCAATCATAACATATCCAGGGAAATAAACTTTATCCTTAGACATTTTTTTCCCTTCTTTTACTGTAACCACTTTTTCAGTAGGTACTAAAACTTGAGAAACATAATCCTCCATCCCTAGTCTGGCAATCTCAGTTTCGATGTAAGCTTTAACCTTATTTTCTTGACCGCTTACAGCTCTAACTACATACCATTTTTTCACATTATTATCTGCCATCACAAAAAAATTATCCTTTTAACCAGTTAAAAAATCCAGCCAAAGCTTTTGCAAAAAATTCGTCTACTCCCCATGTTGCCAAAGCAAATAGAATCGAAAATACAGCCACAACAATTGTCAATTTTTGAACCTCAGCCCAAGCAGGCCAAGTAACATTTGACTTTAACTCTTCGAAAGCCTCTGATAAATAATTAGTAACTTTTGTCATTTGATATATTTTTTATTGCACGGGCGGAGGGATTCGAACCCCCATCAACGGTTTTGGAGACCGCTATTCTACCCTTGAACTACGCCCGTAATTAAAAAAGCCAGTGACTTCAGTTAAGACATCAACTGGCTTTTGTTTTTATTATTATAGATTACTCTACGATTTCAGTAACTTGTCCAGCACCAACTGTTCTACCACCTTCACGGATAGCGAAACGTAAACCTACGTTCATAGCGATTGGACTTAATAAAGCAACCTCAATAGTTAAGTTATCACCTGGCATTACCATCTCTACACCTGCTGGTAAAGAAATAACTCCTGTTACGTCAGTTGTACGTACGTAGAACTGTGGACGGTAGTTATTGTGGAATGGAGTGTGACGTCCACCTTCTTCTTTTTTCAAGATATAAACCTCAGCTTTGAATTTAGCGTGTGGTTTTACTGAACCTGGCTTAATAATAACCATACCTCTTTTGATATCAGCTTTATCAATACCTCTTAACAATAAACCTACGTTATCTCCAGCTTCACCTCTATCAAGGATTTTACGGAACATCTCAACTCCTGTAATAGTAGAAGTTAATTTTTCAGCTCCCATACCGATGATCTCAACAGGATCTCCAGTGTTAGCAACCCCAGTTTCGATACGACCTGTAGCAACAGTTCCACGACCTGTAATTGTAAATACGTCCTCAACTGGCATCAAGAATGGTTTAGCAACGTCACGTACTGGCTCTTCGATCCAGTTATCAACAGCTTCCATTAATTCGATAATTTTAGGTACCCAGTTTGGATCATTGTTTAATCCTCCTAAAGCAGAACCTTGAACTACAGGACCATTATCTCCATCATATTCGTAGAAAGATAATAAATCTCTAATTTCCATTTCAACAAGCTCTAATAACTCAGCATCATCAACCATATCCACTTTGTTCATGAAAACAACGATTCTTGGAATACCAACCTGACGTCCTAAAAGGATGTGCTCACGAGTTTGTGGCATTGGACCATCTGTAGCAGCAACTACTAAGATAGCACCGTCCATTTGAGCAGCACCAGTAACCATGTTCTTTACGTAATCCGCGTGACCTGGACAGTCAACGTGAGCGTAGTGACGGTTAGCTGTTTCGTACTCTACGTGTGATGTATTAATAGTAATACCTCTTTCTTTCTCCTCTGGAGCGTTATCGATTTGATCAAACGATTTTGCTTGACAGTAACCAGCATCTGACAATACTTTTGTAATTGCAGCAGTTAATGTAGTTTTTCCGTGATCTACGTGTCCAATTGTACCTATGTTTAAGTGCGGTTTGGAACGATTAAAATTCTCCTTTGCCATTTTACTTAATTTTTAATCTTAGTTATATATTAATTTTCAATTTCCTACTTACTTGAGCCAATGTCGGGATTTGAACCCGAGACCTCTTCCTTACCAAGGAAGCACTCTACCCCTGAGCTACACCGGCAGAGAGTTCTGATTTTAGATTTTTGAATTCTGATTTTAGACTTTTAAAAACCTAAAATCTAAAATCCGAAATCTTAAACTTCTTTTTTTTGTGGGGAGAGCAGGATTCGAACCTGCGAAGTTCACACAGCAGATTTACAGTCTGCCCTCGTTGGCCGCTTGAGTATCTCCCCTAATTTTAAAATTCCATCATTTTAAAGAACCAATTTCAAATCGCATTTGAAATATTTTGAGCCGATAGAGGGACTCGAACCCACGACCTGCTGATTACAAATCAGCTGCTCTAGCCAGCTGAGCTACATCGGCGAATACATTAAAAAAGTCCGCTATTTCTAACGGACTGCAAATGTAGCTATTTTATCTTTTAATCAAAACATTTTTTAAAAAAAATTTCAATTATATATGTGCTCTAATTTTTTCTTTCCTTTTAACCAGCAAACGTTCTAGCGATTCTGCCGAAAGTTCCACAGCTTCCTCAAAGGTTTTACACTGCTTTTTAACCAAAAACTCATCTCCCGGAACATTAATCTTAATCTCTACTGCTTTATTCTCCTTCTCACTTGTTCTTTCAACTTTTAAAAAAACATCAGCCGAAACCACTCGGTCGTAATACTTTTCAAGCTTATCCATTCTTTCTTGAATAAAATCCACCAATTTTCTGTCGACAGTAAAGTTAACTGCATGAACATCTACCTTCATAATAATAATTTTAGGGTTAAACTTTTGGAACTATTATTTATTTCTCGGATGCGCTTCTGAATATACTTTTTTTAACTCTGCTAAACTATTATGAGTATAAACCTGCGTAGACGCCAAACTCGAATGCCCTAATAATTCCTTAACTGAATTTAAATCTGCCCCATTATTCAGCAAGTGAGTCGCAAAAGTATGCCGAAGCACATGCGGACTCTTCTTTACCTTTTCAGAGACCCTACTAAAGTAACAATTTATTAATCGATACACAAAAGATTCGCTTAATTTTAACCCTTTTTTCGAAATAAAAAAATATTCAGAATCCACAATCTGATCAAGCTGCTCTCTTTCTTTTATATATAAATTAATTTGATCCGCAACTATCGGCAGAAGCGGCACAATACGCTCTTTACTCCTTTTACCCAAAACCTTCACAACACCCGAAGACAAATCAACATTTTTCAACATTAAACCTATCAATTCTGCCCGACGCATTCCTGTAGTATAAAACAAATCCACAATAAGCTTATCCCTAACCTCCTCAAAGCCAATTGGAGACTCAACTCCAAACATCAAATCACTTACTTCTTTTTCTGAAAACGGAATCTGGACAATTTTAGGAGTCTTGAGCGCCTTATGTTTAAGCATTGGACTTACCTCTATCTGCTTTATTTTTAAAAGGAATTTATAAAACGCTTTTAAAGACGCCATTTTACGATTTACAGAAACATTCGAAACTCCTTGATCTACCAAAAAAACAATCCAGCTCCTGATTTGACTATAATTTACTCTCTCAATAGAATCCTGCTCAAAACGCTCTTTATTAAACTCTTCAAAAAAACCCAAATCATTTAAATAAGCATTTACAGTATGAGGAGAATATTTTTTCTCAAACTGTAAATAATCCTGAAATGCCTGCTTATTTGATTTCATATCATCAATAAATTACAAAAGGTTTTAAAATAAAAAACCGTTAGGATCAAAATTAATACATTTTGACCACTAACGGTAATTATTTTTGAAAAGCAAAATACTAACTTTCTAAACTATCTTTCAAAGTTTGAATGTAAGCAGCTTTTTGAATTTGAGCTCTTTTTACAACAGAAGGCTTAATAAAAGCAGTACGTGCTCTTAATTGACGAACAGTTCCTGTTTTATCAAATTTTCTCTTATAGCGCTTTAATGCTCTATCGATATTTTCTCCGTCTTTAATTGGTATAATTAACATAATATAGACACCTCCTCTCGTTAAGGCTGCAAATGTAAAAATTAATTATGAATTATGAATTATAAAATGTAAATTATTTTACAAAATCTATTCTTTCAATAAGTTTCTCGAAATAACCAGTTTCTGAATTTCGGTAGTTCCTTCTCCAATAGTACACAATTTAGAGTCTCTGTAAAATTTCTCTACCGGAAAATCTTTTGTATAACCATAACCTCCATGTATCTGAACTGCTTCATTTGCGATTTTCACACAAGCTTCTGATGCGTACATTTTTGCCATAGCTCCCGAAGTTGTTACTGGTTTATGTTGCTGTTTTAAATAAGCAGCTTTATGCAGAAGCAGTTCTGAGGCTTCAATTTCTGTAGCCATATCAGCCAATTTAAAAGAAATTCCCTGAAAATTACTGATTGGCTGACCAAACTGATATCTTTCTTTTGAATATTTCAATGCTGCTTCGTAAGCTCCTTTTGAAATTCCTAATGATAAGGCTCCAATTGAAATTCGGCCTCCATCTAAAATTTTCATTGCCTGAACAAATCCCTGACCGACTTCTCCTAATCTATTTGCATCTGGCACACGACAGCCGTCAAAAACCAATTCAGCCGTTTCACTCGCGCGCATTCCCAACTTATTCTCTTTTTTACCCGAAGAAAAACCTGCCATACCTTTCTCTAATACAAAAGCTGTCATTCCTTTTGAGTCGCCTTTTTCTCCAGTTCTAACAATTACAACAGCTACATCTCCAGATATAGCGTGTGTAATAAAGTTTTTAGCTCCGTTAATAATCCAAAAATCTCCATCTTTAACAGCTGTTGTATTCATTCCTCCAGCATCAGAGCCTGTATTATGCTCTGTAAGTCCCCAAGCTCCAATAAATTCAGCCGTTGCTAGTTTTGGCAGATATTTTTTCTTTTGTTCTTCGTTCCCAAATGTTAGAATATGATTTGTACAAAGTGAATTATGCGCAGCTACAGACAATCCTATTGAAGGATCAACTTTTGAGATTTCTTCAACTACTGTAATATATTCGTGATAACCCAATCCTGAACCTCCATATTCTTCAGGTACTAAAACCCCCATAAATCCCATTTCACCTAATTTCTTAAACAAGTCGACAGGAAAAATCTGCGCCTCATCCCACTCCATTATATAAGGTTTTATATTCTTTTCAGCAAAGTCTTTTATAGATTGCGCAATCATTGACTGCGTTTCGTTATATTCAAAATTCATTTTACTAATTTTTTAGAACTCCAAATATAAACTAATTATTTTTGCTTTTTCAACAGGAAAACCTTTAATTTTTGACAAATCCTCAATATTATTAAAATTTCCGTTCATACTTCTATACGTTACAATTTGTTTGGCTAATGCATATTTAAAGTATGGAAACTGCGACAACTCTTTTAATGACGCGTCATTTATAGGAATCTTTTTAAAGTTAGAAGGTAAGACGGCTTTAAAATGATTATTTAATTCTATTATTACTTCTGGCGATAATCCCCAAACATCTGTTAGTTGTTCCATAGAAACAAAACCTCCTAATGTTTCTTTTTGTTTCAATATTCTTGTAGAAAGCGCCTCTCCTATCCCATATATCTTTATTAAATCTTCTTGAGATGCCTGATTGATATCTGTTAAAATAATTCTTTCTTTTTTTTCAAACACCTTCGGGACATATTCTTTTCTTTCTTTTTTGAATTCATTCTTATTTTGCGCCCAGTCCGGAAATTTAAAAAGCGGTGAAAGCACATTTAATAATGAATCTGAAATTTGGGTTACATTTTGAAATTCTTCTGCAGAATTGACATATTTATTTTGTTTTCTAAATGCTAACAATCTGTCGATTTCCTGAATCGACATTCCCAGCTTATACCCTTTATAGTCTGAAATATAATTTGGATTAAATTTATAAACCTTGTGATTATTCTCTAACTCATTTTTTTTCTGAGCGTCTATCTCATTTTGGATTGAAAGCCATTGCTTTTCTTCTGCAGAGATTTTTTCATATTTGCTGAAATCCGAGAAAAAATAAATAAGCTGTAAAATAATTATTATAGTAAAAAATAGAAAAATCCCTGTTTGTTGTCTATTTGTAAACTTAAAATAACGGTTAAGTACCTGAAAATTCATTATTAATAAAAAAATCAAAAATTAAAACAGCGCAAATTACGTAAGAATTTACACATTTAATAAGAAAAATAATAAAAAACACAATTCTCAAAAAGTTAAAGTTCGATCCATTACTTACCAATTAATTTAATGAATCTCAGCTATTAAAGCAAACCCAATAATTATTCATCCAAAAAATTAAATATTTTATAACTTAAAACATGATAATTGTTTTTATTTTTTACAAAAAACAATACATTTGGCACTTAATAACAAATAAACCAATAAAATAGTATGTCAATTTGGAGAGTTAAACCAATATCTGCCTTTGAGGCTGATATGAAAAAAAGTGATTTAAAAAGAGTCCTTGGAAAATGGAGCCTTACTGCCATTGGGGTTGGTGCCATTATCGGTGGTGGAATTTTTGTACTTACCGGTACTGGAGCTTATTACCATGCAGGTCCAGCTTTAGCAATTTCGTTTATTATTGCAGGTATTGCCTGTGTTTTTGCTGCTCTTTGTTATTCTGAATTTGCTTCTATCTTACCTGTTGAAGGATCTGCTTATGCATATGCTTATGGTACTATAGGAGAAATGTTTGCATGGATAATCGGCTGGGGACTTATTCTTGAATATGCAATGGGATCAATGACAGTCGCCGTTTCCTGGTCAGGATATTTCAACAAATTACTTAAATTGTTTCACATTAAACTTCCTGAATGGCTCACAACAGACCCTGCAAGTTACACTGGTGAAGGATTTTCAATGAATCTTCCTGCTTTCTTGATTGTAATTTTAGTTATTTCATTACTAATTAAAGGTACAAAAAGCGCAGCTAAAGCAAATAATGCTATTGTAATCCTTAAAGTATCTGCAGTAATCTTTGTAATTATAGCTGGTCTTTTCTTTATTAATACAGCAAACTGGAGCCCGTTTATTCCTGAAGCAACTCAGATCATAGAAAAAGAAACGACTCATAATGCTTACGGTATTGGAGGAATTGTTTCAGGAGCTGCTGCAATTTTCTTTGCTTATGTTGGTTTTGATGCTGTTTCTACACAAGCCGGAGAAGCTATTAATCCTAAAAAAGATGTTCCGTTTGCGATCATTGCTTCTTTATTAATTTGTACTACATTATATATTCTTGTTTCATTAGTATTAACAGGAATGATGAATTACCAAGATTTTAATCCACTAGGAAAATACCCTGATGCTATTAAAGCTCCAGTAGCTTATGCGTTTGATATTGCAGGGCAAGGCTGGGCTGGTTCTATTATTACTGTTGCTGCAACTATAGGTTTGATATCTGTATTAATGGTAATGATCATGGGACAATCAAGAATCTTCCTAGGTATGTCTAAAGATGGATTAATTCCTTCAGTTTTCTCTAAAGTAAATCCTATTTCCGGAACTCCAAAAACAAACTTAATGATTTTAGGAGGTATTATCGCAACTGTTGCTGCATTTACACCAATCAACAAATTAGCTGATATGACAAGTTTTGGTACTTTGTTTGCCTTTACAATGGTTTGTATCGCTGTTTGGATTTTAAGAGTTAAACAACCGGGATTAAACAGAACTTTTAAAGTTCCTGCTTTACCAGTTATTGCTGTTCTTGGAATCGCAATCAATTCTTACTTAATTTTCAATTTAAGTTTAGATGCTCAATTATTATCATTTGGATGGCTTATAATTGGTATTCTGGTTTACTTCGGATACAGTAAGAAAAGATCAAGACTTAACGATACTACAACTGAAGAATAAAATACTATTTATTTATAAAAAAAAACTCCAAATCTAAGATTTGGAGTTTTTTTTATATATAAATCTATAAATCAAATACCGAAGTTCTTTTAGAACGAATTAAATCTTTCAATCTAATCCAAAAGGCCAGAGTTAAATAAACTCCAAATCCTAACCCGGCGGTAACAAACGATATGTAGATAAAAAACAATCGAACACTTGTTACACGCATTCCCAATTTATCTGCTAATCTCGATGAAACATGGAAACCATATTTTTCGAAAAAGAATTTAAGTTTTAAAATTGCTGACATCTTTATTTTAGGCTTTAGATTTTATATTCCTGATTACAAAAGTACAAATTATCTAATTGTTTTTAAGCAATTCAATTCCAACAGCGCATTTTAAACAGGCTTTATTATTACAGTATTCATTTTTAAGTTCTAACAGAGACTGACTCTCAAATGCGTTTGCTGATTTTATGCCAAATGAATTAAACTTATCTATAACGGCATTTTTTTCTGAATCAACTTCGACCATAAAATCAATTAAATCTTCTGTTACAGACTCCCCTATCGTATTTGAGTAAGCAAACTGAATTGGTATTATAGTATTTATAATTATCAAGTCCAGAAATGATTTTGATAATGGCTTCGCTTTCTTTGAACTTTCTTTATCGAACTGATAATGATTTTTCCAATATTCGCTTGAAGAAACATTCAGCAGATTATAAACTTCTTTCGCAGATTTTAAAGCTATTATTTTAGAAAACAAATTTTGATGTTTATGATATATCTCCGCAAGCTGAGAAAGTCTTATTGTTGGAAAATTATCCGGGCGGAGCTTAAAAAACAAAACCGGATCAACATGTGTTTTTACTAGTTGGTATTTATGAAGAAGAAAAAAATATTTAAACTTCAGATCTTTAAAATAAACGTCCTCCTTTTCTCCGTCTAACAAACCTGCAGTTCCCAAAAATAAAGCTTCAAGACTGCCTGCTTCAAAACTTTCCTTTCTAATAATCGAAAAAGGTATTGATTTAGCAATCTGTAAAAATGAATTTCCGTTTGTATTTAAACCAAAGTTTTTTGCCAGCATACAAAACAAAACGGCTTCCCAATCCTGGTTTGTTTCTTCAAGCAATTCATAAACAAATGCCGACTTGCGTTCTAACCGTTCAAAAAACAATCTCTCCTGCCAGTTTTTAAATATAAATTCGTCAATCTCGTTTAATTGTCGTTCACAGGAAATCCATGTTTTTGGCGAAACAAGTGCATAATAATTTTCTATTATTTCCTGAGAAACATAATCCTTAAGAACCAAAACCGGGATTTCTGTGTTGTTTTCCCTAAAAATTGCTGTATCATTCTCCCAAACCACATGGAGAATAACATTTTCATAAGCAGGATCTTTTTCGTGATTGTGCAGATACCAATCTGAAGATTTTAAATGTATTTCTACATTTCCTGCCCACTTTTGATCTCCAATTTTTATGTGTGCGTTAAAAAAATCTGGTCCAGAAAGTTCTAAATAATCACCCGGCTTAATAATTGTGATTAATTCATTTTGTGCTGTTTTTAAATTCAGGTTATCAAACTTCCTGAATTTCCATAAATAATGAAGAAAATCTTCTTTCATTTTTTTTACTATTGTAATTACAATTTAAAAATAATAAATTTAATATTATTCTTACAAATTTATTTTAAGGAATAAAAAAATCCACAAACCCGATTCAATCTGATTTGTGGATTAAAGTTTTATTTATAAGCCTATTTTATAGAGCCAATAATATCATATTTTGTAATAATGTGATGGTTTCCGTTTCCTAAATCAACAAGAACTGCATCATTTTCTTTGGTAAATAGTTTTGATACTTCTTCGATTGGTGTTCCTAATTTTACAATTGGAAAAGGTTTTCCCATTACTTCTTTAATTGGTTTTTCGGCTACGTTTTTATCAGCAACATAACTTCTAAACAAATCTGTTTCATCTACAGAACCAACAAAACCGTTTATATCAACAACCGGAATCTGCGAAATTTTATATTTACGCATACGCTCAATGGCATGAGAAACTAATTCTTCTGTACGAACAACAATTAATTCTTTGTCGATGTGATCTTTAATAACATCTTCTGCTTTCGTGACATTTTCTTCTAAGAATCCGCGTTCACGCATCCAGTCATCATTAAACATTTTACCTACATAACGGCTTCCTGAATCATGAAATAAAACAACAACAACATCATCTGGTTTAAAGTGTTCTTTTAACTGAAGTAATCCTTTTATGCAGGCTCCTGCAGAATTACCAACAAAAATAGCTTCTTCAAGAGCAATTTTTCTTGTATAAACTGCGGCATCTTTATCGGTTACTTTTGTAAAACCATCAATTAAGGAGAAATCAACATTTTTAGGTAAAATATCTTCTCCAATTCCTTCTGTTATGTATGAGTAAATTTCGTTTTCGTCAAAAATTCCCGTTTCATGGTATTTCTTAAAAACAGAACCATAAGTATCTATTCCCCAGATTTTAATATTTGGATTTTTTTCTTTTAAGTATTTTCCAACTCCAGAAATTGTTCCTCCAGTTCCAACCCCTACAACAAAATGTGTAATTTTTCCGTCTGTCTGTTTCCAGATTTCCGGGCCGGTCTGCTCATAATGTGCCAACGAATTTGACATATTATCATACTGGTTTACATACCATGAATTTGGCGTTTCTTCGGCCAAACGTTTTGAAACTGAATAATACGAACGTGGATCTGTAGGCTCAACATCTGTAGGGCAAACTACAACTTTTGCTCCAACAGCACGAAGTATATCCATTTTTTCTTTTGACTGTTTATCTGAGATTACACAGATTAATTTGTACCCTTTTACGATTGCTACAAGTGCCAGTCCCATTCCAGTATTTCCAGAAGTACCTTCAATTATAGTTCCTCCTGGTTTAAGTCTTCCGTCAGCCTCAGCATCTTCAATCATTTTTACGGCCATTCTGTCTTTTACAGAGTTTCCCGGATTAAATGTTTCGACTTTTGCCAATACTAACGCATCAATTTCAGCAACAATTTTGTTGAGCTTTACCAATGGTGTGTTACCAATTGTTTCTAAAATATTATTTGAAAAGTCCATTTTATTTAAGTTTAATGTGGTATTTAAATAATTGTATGATTTTTATTGGAAGAAATTCCAAACTAAACCAAATCTGATAACAAAATCACGATACGGATTATCAGGCGCAGAGTAATAATTACTACTTGAGAACAAAGCATTTAAATGTTCTGCTTTTAAGTAAAAACGTGTCTGGCGAATTCGTGCATTTATGAAAACATCAAAAGTGGCATAATTACCAATTTCTTTAGTGTTCTGCACAAAAAATTCTCCAATAACAGGATTGTAGCTATTTCCATAATATTTGGTAAAATAGTTAAATACAACTCCTCCTTGTGCGTATAACGCTTTTTTGAAAAAGTAGTTTGTGTAATAGAATGTGTTTCTTGTTACAAAATCAGGCACGTTTAAAATCAACTCTGACTGATCTACTTTTTGATACAATAATGTGTTGTCTAAAGCAAATTTTCCAAATTTAAATTCTCTACTGGCTTTAATTTCTAAATAATTAATCACATTTCCGTACTGAGCCGGTTTTACAATTTGTGTTCTAAGTGCTGCTTGTGCAGGAGTTGCCATATCAACAAAATACAAGTGATCTTTTAGGACTGTATATTGAGCTTCAGCATTTACCCAAGGTGTAGAAATGCTTGCACCTAATGAATTTATTTTTTCATTTTTAAAGTTATTCGACCAATTGTATTCTACATAACTGCTTTGGTACAAGTTGTAATTATTATTAGGCAGTTTGTTGATATTTCTATATCTAAAATCAAATTGTATCTTATCATTTAAATCATAACGCAATTTAGCGTCAAGATCTGATAATGATTGGTTTGTAATCGATCTTGTATATAGAAAACGTCCATTCCATTTATTTTTTTGATATTCATATTGCCCGCCGAAATTATTAATCTGCAAAAACAAATTATCAGGAATAACATTTCCAGAAGCATCAATTAAAATTCTGTTGTACTTGTAGTTTGATCGGTAATCGTCAACAAAGAAATTGAATTTACCTAAAAGAGAATTTTCATAAGCAGCTCCAACTCTATTATACAGTCTTTCAAAATGTGTCTGATCGTTTATACCGCTTGTTACATAAGACTCTCCAAAACGTTTTACCGGCTCTGTAAATCCATCAACAGCAGAAAGAACAGTTGCCTGATTGTATTCAAAAAATTTATTTTCGTAATTAAACTGATGGTTTATGTATAAGTTGTTATTTCCATCTTTAGGATTTATTCTAAAAGCATGGTCAAAAAACAAACGTCTTCCTTTTAAAAAGGATTTCGCATCTGTTAGATAAACCTGCAGACGCTGACGGTTTTTAAAATCGGCACTACCACTTTCAAAATCTTCAGCTGTTGTAATACCACCATTCTCTTCGTTTAAATTATCCTGATACGTGTAATGTACATTCAAGGCATATCTTCGGTTTGTAGTCGCATAACTTGTCGTAAATCTAAAATTTCCTGCACTTACTAACTGATTAATGTAATCTCCTTCTGAACGCAGACCTCTATAAGCAATTGAGAAATTAAGGTTCTTAGATGTATTTAATGTAATAAACGAATCTACATTCTGACCTTTATTTATTGTGGTATTAAAAAACAACTCCGTTAAAGGTGTTGGAACAGAATAATATCTTATCTCATCAGCTTGTATATAATTGTAATGCTTGGCAGTAAAACCAATTTCCGGATATGGAGAATAACTGGTTAAACTATATTGCAGGATATTTAACGGCTGTCCTATATTTGGAAACTCTAAAAGCCCAAAAAGATCTTTTCTAAGATGGTTTTGTTTATAGGCACTTTTTATAGTCAGCGAAGTATCTGCATTAATAGTATCATGTTCCAGAGAAATAATTTGATATTGCTCTATTTTAGCAATTTTTGCCTTTTTCTTTTTAACAGTGTCTGTTATACTTGAATATTTTGTATTCATATCTAAACTACCTTTTGAAGTAGTTTTTTCTTGAGAAAACAATAATGTTGGTATAATTAATAGATATAAAAAAATGAATATTCTCATTTGATAGCGTTATATAAAATTATTTCGGCAAAATTTGTTGAGCAAAGGTAAAAGATAAAAACGTATAAACGAAAAAAAACAAATTGTTAGTATTGAGAAGTTTTTGTTTTAATTACAAAGCATAATTAATTAATAACCCCCTCAATTAAAAGATAATTGAAGGGGTTACAGTTGATTTTTGAGTTCTACCAATTTGGATTTTGAACTAATGCCGGATTAGTATTCATTTCTATTTGCGGTATAGGCCACAAAAACTTATAATCTGAGGCTGGTATAGCAGGCACTCCATAAGGACCTGTATATGGTGTACCTAATGTAAATAGTTCCGGTGCCGGTGCTGCATTAGCAAGTTTAGCAGGGATACCATCAATTGGCGCAATATCATCACCTTGTAATCTATGAATATCAGACCATCTGCGTCCTTCCATTAAAAATTCAATCCTTCTTTCTTTTAATATTGCATTCACTAAAGCTGGTGTTGAATTTAAATCTGCTGACGTATATGATTCATCTGCTGGGTTTGCCAAAGATCTATTTCTAACTTTGTTTAATAAATTTAAAGACTCTGTCAAATCTGACCCCATACGGGCATATGCTTCTGCCATGTTTAATAAAACCTCTGCATATCGAATCACAGGAGCTGCATCAGACAAGTTTGTTACATCAGTATACTTATTAGTATATTTTCTTCCAGCAACTGTTACAATCATTTTCCCTTCTTCTCTTCTCTTATCAGTAGAAAGCCAGCTTGGGTCACGCCAAATTATAGGACTAATTGTTACCAATCCCCTGTTTTTCAAAATACTTGCTAATGCTCCATTAGTTTGAGGATTAGATGTGGCAGAATGTTGAATTGAAAAAATAGATTCAGAATTCGTAAAGTTATTAGCTAAAACAAAAGGTTCTCCTGGATTAGCAGTTAAAGTATATTGACCATTTAATTTATTTCCTTCAGTAATTACGTTCTGCCAATCTCTTTTATGAAGATAAACTCTTGTTTTGAATGCAATTGCCGCATTTTTAGAAGCCTTAGCAATTGAATTAGTAGTTATTAAATTCTCAGCATCTGTTAAGTCTGCTAAGATTTTTGCATAACATTCTGCTACAGTATTTCTAGGTTTTAACGTTTCGGAATCAATTTCTCCTTGTGTATTAACACCAATTTCTCTGTAAGGTATTCCTAAATGATCTGCATTTGGCGTATAATTATAAGGTCGCGCAAAGTAAGTTAACAATTCAAAATGAGTGATTGCACGTAAAAATTTGGACTGACCTATATAATCATCTCCTACCTCTTTCGATATAATACCTTTAGCCACAGCATCTGTTGTTCCTTCAATCATTAAGTTACATCTGTTAATAAGTCTGTAACCATCAACCCAATAATAAACATTATTAGCTGTAGTTGGATCGTAAGTTGCTGTATAAGTTAATTGATAGAATGTTGCAGTGTTCACAGCATCTTCGCCTCGGCATTCTCCCTGCTCAATAAAAGCAGCTCCCCAAATATAACCTCTACCTCCATTTGGTAAAGTAGGAACAGCATTATATTGTCCAATTGCCGCTGCATTGTAAACGCCATTCATTGAAGATTCTATTAATGATGGTGTTGAAAAAGCATCTTTTTCTGAAATATTATTAATTGGACTTAAATCCAATATTTTTTCTTCTGTACAGGAATTCATTCCAAAAACTAGTGCAGAAACTATAATCGATTTTATTAAATTTTTCATAGGTCTATTATAAACTTACATTAATTCCCATTGACATCACTTTTGTTCTAGGAGTTCCATTAATATCTACTCCTGATGTTTCCATTTCTGGATTCAGTCCTTTATATTTAGTAATTAACCAGATATTCTGGGCCTGAACAAAAAATCTAAAATTATCAACCTTAATTCTATCCATTAATTCTTTAGGAAGAGTATATCCAAACGTTATATTATCAAGAGAAATAAAATTTCCGCTTTCAACAAATCGCGAACTTGCACTTCCTGAAAGATTCGTAAATGTATTAGAACTTGCATATAATCTCGGCGTCCATCCATCTCCAGGATTTTCAACGCTCTGCCATCTTCCTAAAATTTCAGTACTGTTATTATTAAAATTCTGATTCATTAGTTCTCTTCTGGTACCATTAAAAATCTTATTTCCTCCGCTAAATCTGAACATAAAACCTAAATCAAGATTTTTATATTTCATGCTAGAAGTAAATGAACCGTAATAAGTAGGCAGTGTTTTTCCTAATATAACTTTATCAGTAGCTGAATTTAAAGATGATGGAGTACTGGTATTAGTTGGATCTGCCGGATCAAAAACAGCATAAGTAGACTGTCCGATTAATCCTTGCACTAATGAACCATCTGCTTTATAATAAACCGGATTACCATTTGCCTTATTTACTCCCCAATATCTAAATCCATATAAAGAATTTAATGATTCACCTTCTCTAATAATAATATTAGGAGCAATATTTGTGTCTGTAGATGATCCTCCAATAATATCTTGACCATTGTAAACATTCGTTACAACATTTTTAGACAATGTTAAATTAGAAGATAAATCCCATGTGAATTTTTCATTTTTAAATGCCTTAAAACTAACCGCAAACTCGTAACCTTGATTATAAAGCTTTCCAATATTTTTGTTAATGGTATTGTTAGGAACTCCAAGTGAAGGTGCTGTTGGTGCTGCTAAAATTAATTTATCAATATTATTTCTATAATAATCAAAAGCAATTGTTAAACGATTATTCAGTAATCCTAAATCAACTCCAAAATCGCTTTTTGCGCTAGATTCCCATTGAAGTTTATCATTACCAAATTGGTAATAACCTAAACCATTTAACTTAGCATAAGGAGAACTGATTGTTAATCCTAAATACGGATAATTTGCTCCATTCAAAATATCAGTATTTCCAACCTTAGAATAAGACCCTCTAAGTTTCAAATCTGTAATTACACTGCTTAGAGGCTGCATAAATTCTTCTTTAGAAATTGTCCAGCCTGCAGAAACACCCGGAAAATTTGTCCATCTGGTATCAGGGTCTAATTTTGAAATACCATCTCTTCTAATAGAAGCCTGAATAAAGTATTTTTCTTTGAAGTTATATGTAAAACGTCCTAAATACGAGATAATACCATTTTCTGTAACCGATCCTCCTGAATCTTTTGTTGAATAAGAATTATCTACAAGATTTTTATTGTAGAAATCGCTCATCAGGTCTGTACCTTCTCCCCAAAAATTCTTATAAGTCTGCTTTTGATATTCAGAGACAAGCGTAACTCCAATATTATGATTCTCTGCAAATGTTTTTTTATAGTTCAAAATATTCTGCCAGTTCCATCTTAAGTACTCAGTATTATCATTATAAAGAATTCCATTACTAGTACGTCCATCTCCATGAATTGGATTCCAATACTGAAAACCATCAGTAATTGCGTTATCTGCACTTATTTGTAATCTATAAGTCAAATCAGATGTAATTTTTGCATTTGCAAAAATATTCGCCAATGTTCTATTTACTTTTGAATAATATCTATTATGATCTAAAACATAAACAATATTTGTAATATTATCTCCAACCGGATCGGTATTATCCCATTTACCAACAGTAGTATTATCTTCAGAAAGATTGTAACCTGTTGGATTGTTTGGATCATAAATAGGAACATTTGGCTGCTGTCTTATAGCATTAAAAATATTACCAGAAAGACCGCTTGCATTTGTGTTTAAACCATTATACTCTGTTCTAGTAACACTTAAATTTGTTCCAATACTCAACCATCTATTAATATCCTGATCAATATTTGCTCTAATCGAATATCTTTTCATGTTATTTCCTTTATTAATACCATCTTGGTCAGTTAACCCAAGAGATAAGTAATATTTTGTTTTGTCAGAACCTCCGCTAAAAGAAACATTATGGGTAAGTTGTGGTGCATTTCTTAAAATAGCACTTTGCCAGTCAGTATTATAGGTATCACCTATTGCCCAAGGGCTTTGACCAGCATTAGTTCTTTTCTCATTAGAAATAACTAAGAAATCAGGAGTTTGCAGCAAATCATATTTTTTTGCTGCACTGGCAATACCTAAAGTACTTGAAAAGTTAACTTTCATAGTTCCTTTTTTACCGCTTTTTGTCGTAATTAAAATCACTCCATTTGCAGCACGCGAACCATAGATTGCCGTAGAAGCTCCATCTTTTAAAACTTCATAAGATTCTATATCAGCAGGATTTATATCTGCTAAACCATTTGTATTTGCAACTCCTCCAATATCTCCAGAAACTATAGGCATACCATCTACAACAATTAAAGGTTCAGTACCTCCAGATATTGAAGCAATCCCTCGTATTCTAATTTTTGGAGCAACACCTATTATACCACTATTAGTAACGATTTGAACTCCTGTAGCTCTTCCTGCTAATGCTCCTTCAAAACTAGGTGTAACTATATTTGCAATTTCATTACCAGAAATTTTAGAAATTGAACCTGTAACTTCTTTCTTTTTTTGTACGCCATAACCCACAACAACAACTTCTTGCAGTTCTTTACCTGCTTCCTGCAGTTTAGCATTTACAACAGAACTGGTTCCTACTGTTGCTGTAAAATCCTGCATTCCCATGTAAGAGAAAATTAAAACATCTCCTGTTTTGGCTTTTACCGAATATTTTCCATCAAAATCGGTTTGTGTGCCATTTTTGGTTCCTTTTACAATCACATTGACTCCCGGAACCGCTCCACCTCCATCTGTAACAACTCCTGATATTGTTCTTTCCTGTGCAAAAGAAAACTGCGTGCAGATCAACATCAACAATGTTAAAATAAACGTAAATTTTAATCTCATTTTAAAATTATTTTAAGTTAATAACCTGACAAAAATCAATTTATTTTCTTACAAAACAAATTTTAAAATGTTAAAAATAAATACTTTTCTTACTTTAAAAATACAACAAAAACAGAAATAACTTACTTTTAAATAAAAGCATTACATAAATCATTTTTTCTAAAAACTCATTTTTTTCTAAAATCAAACATAATTCCATTAAAGTGATTGTTAAAAATTAACAAACTTGTATTTAATTTATCAAAATAAAGGACTTTACCTCCTTTATTTTGAATATTGCTTTTTAATGATTTTTAGAAAAAAAAATATAATATTTGTGGTTCAAAAAAAATAAAAATGCTGCAACTTAATTATTCAGGATTTACTTTAGAGACTGGAACTGATGAGGCTGGACGTGGATGTTTAGCGGGGCCGGTTACCGCAGCCGCGGTAATTTTACCCAGTGTTTTTGAGAATAACATATTAAACGACAGTAAGCAATTGTCTGAAAAAGCAAGAGCACTTTTAAAACCTATTATAGAAGAGCAGGCGCTTTGTTTTTCGGTTACGCATTTATTTCCTGATGAAATTGACGAAATAAACATCTTAAATGCTTCTATGAAAGGAATGCAGGAGTGTATTTTGAAATTAAAACATATACCTGAATATATTATTGTTGATGGAAATCGTTCTCTAAATGCAAAATTGGGATTGAAAAATACTTTTGGGAAGCAATTTTCTAAAGAAGAAATTGAACTCTTAAAATCAATTCCTAATCAAAGTATAATTAAAGGTGATGCTAAATTTCTAAGTATTGCCGCTGCTTCTATATTAGCAAAAACATACCGCGACGAATATATGGACCAAATTCATGAAGAATTCCCAATGTACAATTGGAAACAAAACAAAGGATATCCAACCAAAGAACATCGCGAAGCCATTAAAAAATATGGCACTACAAAATATCACCGAATGAGTTTTAGACTTCTGCCGGATCAATTAGAGCTTGATTTTTTCGAATAAAAAAAGACTTATCAAAATGATAAGTCTTTTTTATTTTAAACTATTTCAGCTTCAAACAAATGGGTTAAATGTTTTATGATTTTAGACTTTACTTCGTCTTCATCTACTTTTTCTACGCCAAGTTCAACGTTTAAAGACGTAACACCTTTTCCACGAATGCCGCACGGAATAATATTATCAAAATAACCTAAATCTACATTTACATTTAAAGCAAATCCGTGCATTGTTACCCAGCGCGAAGCACGAACGCCCATTGCGCATATTTTACGTGCAAACGGAGTTCCAACTCCCAGCCAGACTCCTGTTTCGCCCTCGCTTCTGCCAGATTCTAATCCGTATTCTGCCAGAGTCAGAATCATAGATTCTTCAAGTAAACGCAGGTATTTATGAATATCCGTAAAGAAATTTTCTAAGTCCAGAATTGGATATCCAACAATTTGTCCCGGTCCGTGATATGTGATATCACCGCCGCGATTAATTTTATAAAAAGCTGCTCCTTTTGCTTCTAGCTGTTTTTCGTTTAATAATAAGTTTTCTAAATCGCCGCTTTTACCTAAAGTATAAACATGCGGATGCTCAACAAACAATAAATAATTGGATGTTGGCAAGTCCAGTTCTTCTCTTCTGTTCTTGATTTTTAAATCGACAATATCCTGAAAAAGTTCTTCCTGATATTCCCAAGTCGATTTATAGTCTCTGTTTCCCAGATCCTGAAGTTGAATTTTTTTATTCATTTTAATTATTTTTCAAACTCAACATCAAAGTTAAGTTTGTCAGGATTCTCCATATAATCCGTGAAAGGGTATTGAATTGTAATTGATTTTCGGTCGTCGCTGAATAAAGCGTTTGGATTGGATACTTTTTTTATCTTTTTTGGGAAATTATATTTTACCACATAAGTTGAAGAAGCAAACATCATTTTAGACATATCTCCGGCAGAATCTTTCGGTTTTTGTGCCTTTTTTTGCGCATCAATAACTGCTTTTCTGGTGAATTTTTTCCCGTCGTAACTATAACTTAATTTACTGTTATTGTCTCCAAAACCACTTCCAAAAGGAGATGCCGCTGCACCGCCTTCTAGTTTTTGAAGTGTGCTGAGTGTTTGCAGAATATCCTGCATTTCGTTTACATTTTTAAAGTCAGTCGACAACGTCATTAAAAATTGCTTTTTCTCAGAACTCATTTTAGTATTAACTACAAAATTTTCGAGTTTTTTAATTTCTTTTTGAGCCTCGGGTGATAGTTTTGCAATACTGTCTTTTTTCTCGTCAAATAATTGTTTGAAAGTAAAACTAGAATCGATCTCTTTTTTTGCATCAGCTCCCATTTGATTTCCTATCTGGTCGCCTGCCATTTCCATTAAAGCCGAACCGTCCATATCTACAGAGAATTTTCCGGTTCCGTTATCGTTAATTGTAATATTTTCAGTAAAAGTGCAGCTCGTTAGAGTTGCTAATAAAAAACAAAAAGCAAATAATTTGTATAATTTCATCGTAGTACAATTTTTATCAAAGATACGAAGTCTATTTTGAATTGTTTAATTGTTGATTTGTTTAATCGTTTAGGCGAAAAAATAGCTCATGGATTTTCCAGATGTAATGATAACGTGCAGATGAATTTATTCTAAAACCACTTTTAAATTTGTCATTTCAGGATCTTGCAAACAATCTGAAAGCAGAAATTCTAAGGTTAAAGATCTTTTGTCTGCACTAATAAAAGCTTTTGAATTAGAAACTGATTTTATATTTCTGGGGAAATGATAATTTAAAACGTATGATTGTACCAGTTTTAAAGCTCCATATTTAGCGTTGAATTCCTTAGATTGTTTTTTTGCTTTTTCCAGCTCTGTTTCATTTATAATCGTAACCAAACGGCTGAACGTTTTTCCGTCAAAATTATAACCAATTCTGAAATAATGATTTTCTGCACTTAAGGCATAATTATGCTCAATATCTGATGCATAATCTTCCGTTTTATACAAATCCGGAATTTCCGAAACTGTATTGAAATGAAGGACAAACTCATTTTTATATTCTTTTTCAAAAGAACTTCTTTTGGTATGCACTTTTACATTGGCATATTTTTGAAATAACTGCTGTTCTTCCGGCAGATATTTCAAAAAGTTTTCATTGTATTTATTAATGTAATCCTTAAAAATATAAGTTGTATCCTTAAAAACATTCTCCTTAGTATATTCTTCGCCTGCAAGCCGCATATAGCTGTTTTCTTCTCGATCTTGTTTCATTTCTACAACACCGCTTCCGTCTGGATTGATTGTAATAGTTTCAGTAACTTGACAACTGATAAAAGAAACCAGTAGTAGAAAAATCGATAAATATTTCATTTATTTTTAAGTGGCTAAGGTTTTAAGAAGCTAAGATAGTAAGTTTTTCTACGTTTATTTCTTACAGAAATATTTTACCCAACAATAAAACACATCCCAAAAACAAAACATCTAGTCCAGCCCCGATAGAAGCGGTATCCTTTTTTTCCCTTCTTTAGGGAAGAAAAGATACAAGCGGATAGCGGGACTAAAGGTGGTTGAACCCCAATAAATTGATGCTGCAAAAAATCTAAAATCTGCATTCTAAATTCTGCATTCTTTTCTTTATCTTTGCACACTTAAAAAATAGAGCACAAAATGGCATTATCAGAACAAGAAATCATCAGAAGAGAAAAACTTCAAAACTTACGCAATCTGGGAATCAATCCTTATCCAGCTAATCTTTTTCCTGTAAATCATACTTCGAAGCAGATAAAGGAAACTTTTGAGGAAGGTAAGAAGGTTATCGTTGCGGGACGTTTGATGAGTGTTCGTGATCAGGGTAAAGCTTGTTTTGCTGAATTACAAGACAGCGAAGGACGTATTCAATTGTACGTAAACCGTGATGTTTTATGCGAAGGCGATGATAAAACTTTATACAACCAAGTATTCAAAAAATTAACCGATTTAGGAGATTTTATTGGTATTGAAGGTGAATTGTTTACTACACAAGTTGGAGCAAAATGTATTCGTGTAACCGGCTTTACTTTCTTAAGCAAAACATTACGTCCGTTACCTTTACCAAAAGTTGACGAAGACGGAAATGTACACGATGCTTTCAACGATGCTGAATTGCGTTATAGAATGCGTTATGTAGATTTAACTGTAAATCCGCAGGTAAAAGAAACGTTTATTAAACGTACAAAGTTATTTACTGCAATGCGTGGTTATTTTAACGATGCTGGATATCTTGAAGTTGATACTCCGGTTTTACAGTCAATTCCTGGTGGAGCTTCGGCAAGACCATTTATTACGCACCATAACTCACTTGATATTCCGCTTTACATGCGTATTGCGAATGAGTTGTATTTAAAAAGATTAATTGTTGGTGGATTCGAAGGTGTTTATGAGTTCTCTAGAAACTTCCGTAACGAAGGTATGGACAGAACGCATAATCCTGAGTTTACTGCAATGGAAATATATGTAGCTTATAAAGACTACAACTGGATGATGGAATTTGCTGAAGGTTTACTAGAGCATTGTGCAATTGCTGTTAACGGAACTAGCGAAGTTACTTTTGGCGAGCACAAAATCAACTTTAAAGCGCCTTATGCACGTGTTACAATGACAGACTCTATCAAGCATTTTACTGGTTTCGACATTTCTGGAAAAACAGAACAAGAATTGTTTGAAGCGGCTAGAGGAATGGGAATCGAGGTTGACGAAACAATGGGTAAAGGAAAATTAATTGATGAGATTTTTGGAGCTAAATGTGAAGGAAATTATATTCAGCCAACTTTCATTACAGATTATCCAAAAGAAATGTCTCCGCTTTGTAAAGAACACAGAGATAATCCAGATTTGACTGAGCGTTTTGAATTAATGGTTTGCGGTAAAGAAATTGCAAATGCATATTCTGAATTAAATGACCCAATCGATCAAAGAGAGCGTTTTGAAGACCAAATGCGTCTTTCTGAAAAAGGTGATGACGAAGCAAACGGAATTATCGACGAAGATTTCTTAAGAGCACTTGAGTACGGTATGCCTCCAACATCTGGAATGGGAATTGGAATGGATCGTTTAATTATGTATTTAACAAACAATGCTTCTATTCAGGAAGTTTTATTGTTCCCTCAAATGCGTCCTGAGAAAAAACAAGCTCAGATTGAACTTTCTGATGAAGAAAAATTTATCATTGACCTGCTTACGAAAAATGAAAATAGAATGGATTTAACGCAGCTAAAAATTACAGCTAACTTAAGCGGTAAAAAATGGGATGCGTCTATGAAAAACTTATCTAAACACGGTTTAACTAAAGTTGTTGTTGACGGAGAGTTTAAATTTGTGGAACTAGTTGGTTAAATTCCAAATTGGATCTTATAATATTCAAACCCGACAGGTTTTAAAAACCTGTCGGGTTTTCTTTTTAGAACGAATATTTTTCATACTTTTTATCATTGATATCCAAAACCTTGGTAGTTTCTTTAGGAACATCTCCTTTCCATTTTTCTTCTATAGATGGAATCGAAGGATATTTTCCGTTTTTCATTTTTATATGATGAAATAAACCGCCGCTTTTCATCAAAAGATCATAAAACTTTTCAGTAGAAGAAGTCGTAACATAAATTGGAAAATCGGTCACGGTAAAATGATTAATTACACTTCCATCGTTATTTAAAATATATCCGGAACAGCCTCCGCTTCCGCAGAAATAAGAATTAGAAAACCCAACAAAATACTCGTTTTTCTTATCGTTATTCAAATCAAATTCTTCGTAATAAAAATAACGATCTTCTTTTGTCATTGCAGGAATATCTTTTTTTAATAAAACATTCAATTGTTTTCGTATCAGCTCTACTGCTTTATCATCTCTTGGCGGAGCATCGCTTAAATTTGCTGTTCCCCCTATTGTTTTAGATAAAGTATCCTGAACAATTGTTTTGACAATATTTTTTGAATCATTTTTATTCTGACATGAATATAATGCCAGAATTGTAACTAGAATTAGGATTTTATTTCTCATAATCTGATTTTTTAAATTATAAATTCCTTCCAAACTTAGCAGTTTTTTGAAACCGAGTTTACGCCTACATAATTTAAACCAGCAGAGCTGTTTTATTTTCAATATCGTTTTTCTCCAGCAATGATTTTATATTATTAAAAGTCACCAAAGCGATCTGGGTTAAAGCTTCATTAGTAAAAAATGCCTGATGCGCCGTTACCAAAACATTTGGAAAACTCATTAAACGCTGAATTGCATCATCCTGAATAATATCTGCTGATAAATCTCTAAAGAACAGTTTTTCTTCCTGTTCGTAAACATCAATCCCTAAATAACCTATTTTACCTTCTTTTAAACCTTCAATTACACTCGAAGTTTCTATTAATCCGCCGCGGCTTGTATTGATAATCATTACATTATCTTTCATAAAAGAAATCGAAGTCTTATTAATCACATGCTTCGTCTGATCGTTTAATGGGCAGTGAAGCGAAATAATATCACTTGATTTAAAAATCTCCTCTAAACCAACAAAAGATACGCCTTCCTTTTTCATTTCTTCATTTTCAACAATATCATAAGCCAAAACTTTACAGCCAAAACCAAGAGCAATTTTAGAAAATGCTTTTCCTATATTTCCTGTTCCAATAATTCCAATTGTCTTTCCAAACAAATCAAACCCCAATAATCCGTTTAGAGAAAAATTCTGTTCGCGAACTCTGTTATAAGCTTTATGTGTTTTTCTGTTTAAAGTCAAAATCATGGCCATTGCATGTTCTGCAACGGCTTGTGGAGAATATGCAGGAACACGGCAGACTTTAAGGCAGTACTTTTTTGCAGCATCCAGATCAACATTATTAAAACCCGCACATCGCAATGCAATAATTTTTACATTTTTTTCTGCCAATTGTTTTATTACTGTTTCGTTTACAATATCATTTACGAAAACACAGACAATTTCAGCATTTTCAATTAAAATTACAGTCTGCGGATTCAATTGTGTTTCGAAAAAATCTAATTCAAAACCAAAGTCAGCATTGTATTTGTTAAAGAAAGCTTTGTCGTAAGGCTGCGTTGAGAAAAAGGCGATTTTGCTCATAATGTTTTCTGGATTTTAATTTGTTGATACCTTAAAAATAAGAAAATATTTTCAATGTTAACTTTCATAAACTACTTCTTTCAAAAGTTAAATAAACAATTTGAACAATATAAATTAAACCAATTCAGTTTATTATAGTCTAAACGCTATAACCTTAAAAAAGACAAATCATGAAAAAATTATTTATCGCAGCAATGTTATTTGTTGGAATAGCAGGCTTTGCACAAGACACAGATCAAAAACCGGAACGTGAACAGAGAGAAAGAATGACTCCGGAACAACGTAATGAAAAGCAATTACAAAAACTGACTTCTGAATTGAGTTTAGATGCTAATCAGCAGGCTCAGGTAAAACAATTATTAGCAGAAAGAAGTGCGAAAGCAGAAAAACTAAGAGCAGAAAGAAAAGATAAAAGAGACAGCGGCACCAAACCAACTGCAGCCGAAAGAGAAGCTCTTAAAAATGAACTAAAAGCAGAAAAAGATGCTAACGATGCTAAAATGAAAACAATCTTAACAGCAGATCAATACACAAAATGGCATACTTTACAAGAAAAAAATAAAGATAAAGCCAGAGAAAAAATGAGAGAATATAGAAAAGAAAACAACTAATTAGTTTTTACAAAAAGAGGCCGCAAGCCTCTTTTTTGTTTTTTTAAATGACATTATATTTTTCTTAATACTTTCTGTTAAATAAAAGATAAACCTGAAAATGCCATTAAACTTAATAAACCTGTAGAAGTCTAATTGCTATAAACCTTTAAAAAAAGACGAAAAATGAAAAAATTATTTATTGCTGCTTTATTATTCGTTGGAATAGTAAGTTTTGCACAAGACATCAATCAGAAACCGGCGAAAGATCAACGCGAAAAATTAACCCCGGAACAACGCAGTGAGAAGCATTTGCAAAAATTAACTTCTGATTTGAACTTAGATAAAAATCAACAGGAACAGGTAAAACAGCTTTTAGCTGAAAGAAGTGCAAAAGCAGAAAAGTTTAGAGAAGATAGAAAAAACAACAAAACAAAACCTACTGCTGAAGAAAAAGAAGCTTTTAAAAAACAAATGAAAGCTGATAAAGACGCTGCTGATGCTAAAATGAAAGCCATTTTAAATGCTGATCAATACACAAAATGGACGGCTTTGAAAAAAGACTATAGAGATCATAAAGGAGATCACAAAGGTCATTTTAAATCACCACAGGAACGCGATCAGGCTCATTTACAAAAACTGACAACTGATTTAAATTTAAATGCAGATCAGCAAAAACAAATCAGCGAACTTTTATCTGACAGAAGTACAAAAATGGCGATGCTTAAAAAAAGCAGAAGAGATTCTGGTATTCAGCCAACAGATGCTGACAAGAAAGCCATGAAAAAACAAATGGAAGAAGATCACAAAGCGTATGATGCTAAAATGAAATCTATTTTGAATACAGATCAATATAAAAAATGGACCACAATTCAAAAAGAGCATAAAGACAAAATGAAAGAACACAGAAAAGACAAAAAATAATCCATAAAAAAAGAGGCTTTAAAAGCCTCTTTTTTTGTTATTAAAATGTTTTCGAAACCTTGTCGATCGCATTAATTGTAAAATCTAAATCTTCATACGTTAAAGCATCTGTAATAAACCATGTTTCATATGCAGATGGCGCAATGTATACACCTTCCTGCAGCAATCCGTGGAAGAATTTCTTAAACGTTTCGTTATCTCCTTTTGCAGCAGTTTTAAAATCTGTCACCGGACCTGCATCAAAGTGAACTGAAATCATAGAACCGACTCTATTGATTGTAAACACAACATTGTTTGCTTTTAAAACTCTGTCAATTCCTGCTTCTAAATATGCTGTTTTTTCTTCTAAACGAGTAAAAATTTCTCTGTCATTATCAAGAGCTTTTAACATCGCATATCCTGCAGCCATTGCTAACGGATTTCCAGATAATGTTCCTGCCTGATAAACTGGTCCAAGAGGAGCTAAATAATTCATGATTTCTTCGCGTGCTGCAAAAGCTCCAACAGGAAGTCCGCCGCCAATAACTTTTCCGAAAGTCACAATATCAGCATCAATTCCATATAATTCCTGAACTCCGCCGCGTGCTAAACGGAAACCAGTCATTACCTCATCAAAAATCAATAAAATTCCGTTTGCTGTACATAAGTCTCTTAAACCTTGCAAGAAACCTTCTGCTGGTGGAATACAACCCATATTTCCAGCAACAGCTTCAATAATGATAGCGGCAATTTCCCCTTTGTTAGCTTCGATTAAAGTTTTTACATTCTCTAAATCATTGTATTTCGCTAATAAAGTATCTTTTGCAGTTCCTTCTGTAACCCCTGGACTATTTGGAGATCCAAAAGTTACCGCACCGCTTCCTGCCTGAATCAGGAATGAATCAGAATGTCCGTGATAGCAACCTGCAAATTTGATGATTTTATCTCTTTTTGTAAATCCGCGAGCCAGACGAATTGCGCTCATACAAGCTTCTGTACCCGAATTTACAAAACGTATTTTGTCAATATTTGGAACCATAGAAACGGCTAAAGCAGCGATTTCTGTTTCCAATTCTGTCGGCATTCCAAATGAAGTACCCAGTTTTGCTTTTTCGATTACAGCATCAACAACCGGCTGATAAGCGTGGCCTAAAACCATTGGTCCCCAAGAGTTGATGTAATCTATTAATTTGTTTCCGTCTTCATCATATAAATAAGCGCCTTTAGCACTTTTTACAAAAATCGGAGTTCCGCCAACTGCTTTAAAGGCTCTTACTGGTGAATTTACTCCTCCCGGAATTACTTTTTCTGCTTCAGCAAAAAGCTGACTACTTCTTTTATATAACATTTTTTATTTTAGATTTCTTGATAATTGTTAATTGTCAATTATCAATTGATAATTATTTCACTTTCAACCTCTGCCCAATCGAAATTGCATTATCAGTTAGATTATTCTTTTGTTTTAAATCATCAACTAATAAATTGAATTTTTTCGAAATTGAGTATAACGTATCTCCTTTTTGAACTTCGTATAAATTAGGATCGTTTGAATTCATATTGATCTTAGGGTCAGACGCGACATCATAAGATGATTTTTTTGGCGGAACCGAAGTATTAATTGGCACATAGTTTCTTCCTGTAACCTGACAATCATATTGATGCAGATTATAACGTTCAATATAACTAATCAGCTTGTCTGGATATTTCGGATCTGTTGCATAACCAGCAGCTCTCAATCCTTTTGCCCAAGATTTATAATCGTCTTTTTCGTAAGTAAATAAGGTCGCATATCGCTTTTTCCCAACCAAAAATAAGGCATGATCTCTATATGATTCTGATGCCTGCGGATATTTTCTAAAACATTCCTGAGCTGAGTCATCGTCGTGGCGAACACTTTCTCCCAGCCAATCATTATGACATTTAATTCCAAAATGATTATTAGCATCTACAGCTAAATCTCCTCTGCCCGCACCCGATTCTAAAATTCCCTGTGCTAAAATAATACTTGCCGGAATTCCGTAAGTTTTCATGTTTCCCATTGCAATGTCTTTGTATTGCAAAACATAATTATTAATTAAATCGCTGGTAACAACTGTTTTTGAAGTCGATTGAATAACCTCAGTTGTATTATTTGTAGAAGGATATTTAGCTGTAGGCTTAGCAGGAGCGGTTCTTTTTGCAGATGCGGTCCTAGTTTGAACATCTGCCGCTTTTTTAGTCGTCGCGATGGCAGGCTTACTAGAAGAGCAGCTTGCTAAAGCTAATATTACGAGAAGTAATACAATTTTTTTAATCATTGGTTTTGAGTATTGGTAATTTCTTCTGCTTCAACTTTATATTCATTCCGTCAATTCCCTGCAATCCGCCTGTGTGAATGAGTAAAATTTTTGAATGCGCAGGAAAATAATTTTTGTTTATTAAATCTATAACGCCAAAAACCATCTTTCCTGTATAAATTGGATCTAAGGGCACTTTTGTTTCTTCAAAAAAAGAATTAATAAATTCAATTAATTCTAAATTTATCTTGCCATAACCTCCACAATGATAGTCAGAAATTAAATTCCAGTTATCTTTTTTTGCAAAAATACGAATTTCATCGTTTAAAAAGTCACCTTTTAACGCTGGAAAGCCCAAAATTTTCTGATTTGGCAATGCATTATTGATTAATCCCGAAATTGTGCCGCCTGTTCCAACCGCACAGCAAACGTAATTAAAAACCGAATCTTCTTCTGTCAAAATCTCCTCGCAGCCTTTTACAGCAAGTTCATTTGTTCCTCCTTCCGGAACCAAATAAAAATCACCAAACTTCTCTTTCAGCTTTTCTATAAATGACTTTTCATTTTTTAAACGGTACTCCTCTCGCGAAACAAACTCAAACTGCATTCCGTTTTCCTGAGCAAATTTCAAGGTTGGGTTTTCCTGTATTTTATCCAAAAGTTCATCTCCTCGAATAATTCCAATCGTTTTAAACCCCTGTTCTTTTCCTGCATAAGCCACAGCCGCAATATGGTTCGAAAAAGCTCCTCCAAAAGTCAATAAAGTATCTTTGTTTTCGGCTTTTGCCTGAAGTAAATTGTATTTTAGTTTTCTGAATTTATTTCCCGAAACAAACGGATGAATTAAATCTTCACGCTTTATAGTCAGCGAAATATGATTTGGAAACTGAATATTTATATTTTGATTGAAAACTGGATTCATTTTTTTTAAGTTGGAAAGTCAAAAGTCAAAAGTTATAATTCTTGTCTTAGCATCAAGCTTATTGCTTAAAGCCTATTGCTTATAGCTCTTCATGTAATGTAAAAACTGAAAAAAAGATCGGTTTTTTAGATAATTAACGTCGGTTTCTTTTGCGTAAGCTTCTCTTTCAAAACTAATATTTCGATATGCCAAAGTCCCGTTTTTATATTGAATGAGACGAATTAGATATTCTAAAAAATACCAGATAAAAAACGGAATCACTAAAAGCTCTAATTGTTGTCTTAAATGTATTTTTTCATGATTAACAAAAACTTTATTCGTCTTGTCATAATCATATTTTGCAATTACAAACGGAAATACAGCCATTCCTCGATAACCTTTCGGAATTAAATATTTGGCAACAATCAGAAACATTGGCTGTAAAATTTATAAATTTGTAGCTATAAAATTGTTCGATTTCAATAAAATCACAATCAAATATTTATATTTTTGATTTTAGTTTATTCTAAAAAGAACACGAAGCAGATTTATGAAAGAGCAAAGTAATGAAAATAAATTAATCGAAGGCGAAGATTTTTACTATACGCCCGAAGGTTATAAATGCTTTACTGAAAAACATCATTTAAAAAGAGGCTATTGCTGCAAAAGCGGCTGTCGTCATTGTCCGTACGGATATGATAAAAAAACAGGAAGAATAAATAAACCTTCATAAAATTATATAACACAAAATGAACGTTTTTATCAATAAAAATATACCAGAAGCTGGTCTTAGATTACTTCAGGAAAAAGGCATAAATCTGACTATAAACCCAACAGAAAATGTATTATCCAGAGAAGATTTTATTAAAATCTGCCAGAAAAACGATGTTCTTTTAAATGTTGGAACCCAAAACTTTTTTGATGAAGATTTTTTTCAGCAATGTCCCAATTTAAAAGGCATTGCTTTGTTTTCTGTGGGATTTGATTCTGTCAATATTCCATCGGCAAACAGCAGAAAAATTCCTATTGGGAATACACCCGATGTTTTAAGCAGAGCGACATCTGATGTTTCCTTTTTATTGATGCAAAGCGTTGCGAGAAAATCATTTTTCAATCATAAAAGAATTTTAAACAACGATTGGGGAAGTTTTGATCCGTTAGCCAATTTAGGGCAGGAACTATATGGCAAAACATTAGGAATATTTGGATTGGGACGAATTGGTTTTAAAATGGCTCAAAAATGCAAAGCCGCATTTGGAATGAACATTATTTACCATAATCGTTCCCGTAAAGAAGATGCAGAAAAAGAATTGGATGCTAAGTATGTAGATTTTGAAACCTTACTTGCAGAAAGCGATGTTTTAAGCATTCATGCTAATTACAGTGCAGAAAACAATGAAATTTTCAATAAAAATGCTTTTGCTAAAATGAAATCGAATTCGATTTTCATCAATACCGCAAGAGGGAAATTTCATAATGAAAATGATTTGTTTGAGGCACTGACTAATAATATAATCTGGGGCGCTGGATTAGACGTTACCAATCCAGAACCAATGAAACAAGATAATCCGTTATTGTCGCTTGCAAATTGCTGCGTTTTACCGCACATTGGCTCAGCAACATACGAAGCCCGAAACGGAATGGCAGTTTGTGCAGCGCAAAATGTAATTGCGGTTATTGAAGGCAAAAAAATGCCGTTTTGTGTTAATGAGGAAGTTTATTCTTAATGAGATAATGTGGCAATTTGATAATTAAGATAATTTCCCAATCTAAAATCAACAATCTAAAATATCAGAGATGGATATTCGTTCAAGAAATTTTAGGATTACGATCCACAAATCCTATCATAGGTCGGATATCCGTTATCCCTAGTTTTTTATATTAGAAAATGTGACAATTTGCCAATGAGTCAATTTAAAAATGAGATAATTTAAATAAATTTCAGATTTTAAATTGCAATTTGGCTGGGTAATATTTCGCTCCGCTGGAGCTTTTATATTAGGGTTATTGTTTTCCTATAAATATTTCGCCTTTCCAAGGCTTCATTTTATCAGCTCCAGAGGAGCAAAATATTTGTAGAACCAATTAACAGTCCATCATTTTTGAGCAACGGGGCAGCATATTTTAAATAGATTTTTCTAAACTTAAAAGCTCCCTGAGGAGCGATATATTTATAGAAACAATAACCGTCAGTCACATTTGAGCCCCAGCGGGGCGGCATAATCAAAAAAAACAAAAAATTAATCTGCTGTTAATCTAACTGTAATACCTTAGCATCTTAGATCCTCAGCACCTTAGAATCTTAAAAAAATGACTTTCAAAGAACAAATTCAACAAGGAATACCTTCTATATTACCACCAAAGCAGGTATACGATCCAGCTATTAATCATGCTCCGAAAAGAAAAGAAATTCTTTCGGCAGAAGAAAAAAAGCTGGCGCTGAAAAATGCTTTGCGTTATTTTGATCCAAAACATCACGCCGAATTAATTCCTGAATTTTCAGAAGAATTAGAGACATACGGCCGTATTTATATGTACCGTCTTCGTCCTGATTACAGAATGTATGCAAGACCAATTGACGAATATCCAGGGAAATCATTGCAAGCAAAAGCGATTATGCACATGATTCAGAATAATCTGGATTATGCTGTGGCGCAGCACCCGCATGAATTGATTACCTATGGCGGAAATGGAGCTGTTTTCCAAAACTGGGCACAATATTTATTGACGATGCAGTATTTGTCTGAAATGACAGATGAGCAGACTTTAACCATGTATTCAGGTCACCCAATGGGATTATTTCCTTCTCATAAAGAAGCGCCAAGAGTTGTGGTAACAAACGGAATGGTAATCCCGAATTATTCTAAACCTGACGATTGGGAGAAAATGAATGCTTTAGGAGTTTCGCAATACGGGCAAATGACAGCGGGAAGTTATATGTATATTGGCCCGCAGGGAATTGTACACGGAACAACCATTACAGTTTTAAACGGTTTCAGAAAAATAAAACAGAATCCGGAAGGAAGTTTATTTGTAACTTCGGGTCTTGGCGGAATGTCAGGCGCACAGCCAAAAGCCGGAAATATTGCAGGATGTATTACGGTCTGCGCCGAAGTAAATCCGAAGATTACTAAAATCCGTCACGAACAAGGATGGATTAATGAAGTTGTAACTTCGACAGACGAATTGGTTGCCAGAGTAGCTTTGGCGAAAGCCAATAAAGAAACGGTTTCTATTGCTTATTTAGGAAATGTCGTTGACGTTTGGGAACGTTTCGATCAGGAAAACATCAAAATTGATTTAGGTTCAGATCAGACTTCACTTCATAATCCGTGGGCTGGAGGTTATTATCCGGTTGGAATTTCGTTTGAAGAAGCTAATGATTTGATGGCTAATAATCCGGAATTATTCAAAGAAAAAGTTCAGGAAACCTTACGTCGTCATGCGGATGCTATTAACAAACACACTGCAAAAGGAACTTACTTTTTTGATTACGGAAACGCCTTTTTACTAGAAGCTTCTCGCGCAGGCGCCGATGTAATGGCCGAAAATAATATCGATTTTAAATATCCTAGCTACGTTCAGGATATTATGGGACCAATGTGTTTCGATTACGGATTTGGTCCTTTCCGATGGGTTTGCACCTCAGGAAAACCAGAAGATTTGCTTAAAACAGATGCAATCGCTTGTGAAGTTTTAGAAAAAATGGCCGAAACTGCTCCCAATGAAATCCAGCAGCAAATGCAGGATAACATTAAGTGGATTAAAGGCGCGCAGGAAAATAAATTGGTTGTAGGCTCTCAAGCTCGTATTTTATATGCTGATGCTGAGGGAAGAATTAAAATCGCCGAAGCCTTTAATCAGGCAATTGCAAAAGGCGAAATTGGCGCAGTTGTTTTAGGACGCGATCACCATGACGTTTCCGGAACTGACTCACCTTACAGAGAGACTTCAAACATTTATGACGGATCTCGTTTTACTGCTGATATGGCGATTCATAACGTGATTGGCGACAGCTTTAGAGGAGCAACCTGGGTTTCTATTCACAATGGTGGCGGCGTTGGCTGGGGAGAGGTTATAAATGGCGGATTTGGTATGGTTCTTGATGGTTCTACAGAGGCTTCAAAGCGTTTAGCGTCAATGCTTTTCTGGGATGTTAACAACGGAATTTCAAGACGAAGCTGGGCAAGAAACGATGGTGCTGTTTTTGCTATAAAAAGAGCAATGGAAGTTGAGCCTTTATTAAAAGTAACTTTACCTAATCTAGTCGATGAAAGTTTGCTTTAATTAAAATTGAGAACATTAATTCTTAGAAATATGAAAACACTTAAGTTAATTCCACTTTTGTTACTGCTGATACTTAGCTCTTGCAGTACTGTGACCGTTTATTCTGATTATGACAAAACTGTCGATTTTGCGCCTTATAAAACATACGCTTACTTTAAGCCCGGAATTGACAAAGTCGAAATATCAGATTTAGATAAAAGAAGAATTCTTCGCGCAATTGATGACCAAATGGCTGCTAAAGGTTTTACAAAAAGCGACAATCCTGATTTATTGGTAAATATTTTTACAAAATCAAGAGAGCAGGTTGATGTAAACCAATTCAGTGCCGGCTGGGGTTATGGCTGGGGATGGGGATGGAATCCGTGGATGATGTACGGAAACCAAACTACCGTTTCTACTTCTACCGAAGGAACTTTGTACATTGATTTAATCGATGCTAAAAAGAAAGAAATGATCTGGCAGGGTGAAGGAATTGGTACTTTGACAAGAAACATCGATAAAAAAGATGAAAGAATTGCCGAATTTGTTGCTAAAATTTTAGCTCAATATCCGCCGGTTAAGAAATAGTTTTCAGTCGCAGCTGGTAGTTTTCAGCTTTTATAAAACTTTAAATAGTTGTGAACTTTCCAAAATAATTAATACATTTGCTGTTCAATCGGCTAAAAAAATGAAGAACTTTAACAACATTATTATCGCTATTATCAGCATTATTGCAATTCTGCAATGATGGCGAGGTGTTATATAAGTTTGTAAAATATAATTTATAGAAACCTCCCAATTGGGAGGTTTTTTATTTTAATAGAGATTTTAAATAGCCACGAATTACACAAATTAGCGCGAATTATTTTTTTTAAAGACAATAAAATTAGTGTCAATTCGTGTAATTCGTGGCAAAAACAAAAAACATCATGAGTTTATTTAACGAAGTACTTAACGCCAAAAAGCAGCTCGAAAATGTAATTTCTGCTACGCCTTTAACCCAAAATTTGAATCTTTCAGACGAATTCAAATCTACTATTTTATTAAAACGAGAAGATTTGCAAATTGTTCGTTCATACAAAATTCGGGGTGCTTACAATAAGATTTCTTCGTTAAACGAAAAAGAAAAAGCAAACGGAATTGTCTGTGCCAGTGCTGGTAATCATGCGCAGGGTGTTGCTTATTCTTGTAATCTTCTTAAAATAAACGGCAAAATCTATATGCCAAAAACCACTCCAAAACAAAAAGTAAAGCAAGTACAATTGTTTGGGAAAAAGTTTGTTGAAATTGTTTTAACCGGAGATACTTTTGATGATGCCTATGCTTCGGCAACTGCAGATGCTATCAAAAACCACAAAACTTTTATTCATCCTTTTGATGACGAAAAAGTAATTGCCGGACAGGGAACTGTTGGATTAGAAATATTGGAGACATATAAAGAACCTATCGATTATGTTTTTGTACCTATTGGTGGCGGCGGACTGGCTTCTGGATTGTCGGAAGTTTTCAGGCATTTAAGTCCGAATACTAAAATTATTGGCGTTGAGCCAAAAGGTGCTCCTTCGATGAAAACTTCCATGGAAGAAAATAAAAATACGGCACTAAAAACAATCGACAAATTTGTTGATGGTGCAGCAGTGAAACAAGTTGGTGATAAAACTTTTGAAATCTGCCGTTATAATCTAGAAGACATTATTCTCGTTCCAGAGGGAAAAGTCTGCACGACCATTTTAAGATTGTATAATGAAGAAGCGATGGTTGTAGAACCTGCAGGTGCTTTAACTATTGCTGCTTTGGATTTTTACAAGGATAAAATTAAAGGTAAAAACGTAGTCTGCGTTGTAAGCGGCAGTAACAACGATATTGAAAGAACTGCTGAAATAAAAGAACGTTCTCTGCTTTATGAAGGTTTAATGCATTATTTCATGATTCAGTTTCCACAGCGTCCGGGAGCTTTAAAAGAATTTGTAAATAATATTTTAGGTCCGGATGATGACATTACTTATTTTCAGTTTGCCAAGAAAAACAGCCGCGAAGTTGGTTCTGTTGTAGTTGGTTTAGAATTAAAAAAGAAAAAAGATATTCTGCCTATCAAAATGAAAATGACACAATACGGTTTTGAATTTCAATACTTAAACGATAATCAGGATTTGTTTACGCAATTAATTGGATAAATTGATAAAATAAAAGGCTGCCTAAAAAAATTAGACAGCCTTTTAAGCATCAATATAAAATTACTAATTGAACCCTTAATTGATAATTATTGTTTTAATACTTTTTTAGAATAAGACCCTGCTCCATCGTTTACTCTCACAATATAAACTCCTTTTGGAAGTCTCGAAACTTCAATTTCAGAAAGATTTCCTTTTACAAAATTTACATTTCGTTTCAACACGCTTTGTCCGTTGATATTGAATATTTCTACATCGGCAGTGCCTTCATGATTTGTTTCAATTTTTAAATGATCGCTTACTTCATCAATATAAACAGCCATATCAGCTGTATTTTCATTTTCTTTAGGGTTTACAGATAACGCTTTTTTTGCCGTAGACTCAACCTGAACAAACTGCCATTGCTGATTTAATCCTCCTGTATAATCCCAAACCTGAATATTAGCTCCATTTGCTGTAGATACACTTTCAACATCAAGAGACTTACCTGTATTTACATTCGTAATTTTATAATATCCTCCACCAAGACTTTCAACCGTCCATTTAAATTCATTAGAATTAGAGAAAGTTCTCTGCTGTACTTTTAGTCCATTTGCTGTTCCATTATTTTCAACTGCCAGATACATTCCGGTTGATTTTACTATAATGTAATAATTGCCGGCTCCGTCAGAAACAAATCTCCAACGCTGGTTATTTCCGCCGCCGTTAGTTATATCATATTGCTGAATTCTTCCGCCGCTCGTTGTTGAATTATCTGCTACGTCAAGTCCTTTATTACTGTTTCTTGAAATGATATTATAATATCCCGGAAAACCAGTTGGAGGCGGTGTTCCTGCTCCCCAGGTAAAAGTAACTGCTGATGAACCCGGAACTGCATAATTAAACGCTGATGAACCCGAAACCACTTTTATTGTATTTGATGATCCGGAAGTGTTATATACTACAAGAGCGATAGATCCGTCAGGATTTTTAAATCCAACTGATAAAATACTGCCGCTTGTGCTGGAAGAACCAATTCTTACTGCACCCGGTTTTACATATTTAGAAATTTGACCAATAATATAATACGCCACATTTCTGGTATAACTCGTACTGTTATTAACCGTAATAGCACCTAAACATGTGTTGCATCCGCCTGGTGTGCGTGGTCCTAAACTAGAATTATTGGCAGCATTCCATTCTAAAACTGTTTTGGACCAGTTGTTGGTGCTTCCAATAACTACATTTTGCATGTGCCAGCCAAAATCGCCGCTAAAACTCCCTCCCGAACCTGTATATTGTTCTGTAAAATAAACGTTTTTGTTTGTTTGAGTCTTTACAGTTGACATTGCAGAAATATTTCCTAAATACAAATGAAACGCAGCACCGTCAACATAACTGCTGTTGTTTAATACATCTATTGGATAAGCAGTATTGTCGCAGTTATGATCAAAAGCTATGATTTTGACATTTCCAAAACCCGCTGATGCCATTTGAGGCCCAAGCTGCTGGTTAATAAAATTCTTTTGTTCTGTAGAATTCATCAGCATACTTGGTTCGTTATGCGGATTTTCAGGTTCATTTTGAGGTGTGATTGCCCAAATTGGAATTCCCTGTGCCTGCATAGCTTGAAGATATTTTACAAAATATCTTGCATAAGCAGCATAATATTGTGTCTGCAGACTTCCTCCTATCCATGAATTGTTAGTCTTCATCCAGCGGGGCGCTGACCACGGTGTTGCCAATATTTTAATGTTTGGATTGATCTGCTGGATCTTTTTAATAATTGGAATTAAATACGTTAGATCCGGTCCGTTCAAACTAAAATTGTTCATATTGGTATCGCCGGAAGTTTCATTATAACTATAAGAAGAACTGCTTAAATCTGAAGCTGCAATACTAATACGAACTACGCTTGCATTTAATCCTGTATTTGGATTATACAAATCATTTAATAATTGATTTTGCTGTGTTGCGGCCATTCCGCTGATTACTTCGGCACTTCCTTCGGTAAGTGTGTAACCAAAACCGTCCATTGTCTGGTAAGTCGTTCCTGCGTTAACCGTAACTGTTGAGGGATTGGTCCCGGAATTGGTTCCGAAATTTACTGTACCTTGCTGCTGCAGGAGTCTTGTCTGATCGCCAGATGTTATAAAAGGTGTAACAGTCTGAGCGCTTACATTAATACATAAAAGCATGATAATGACCTGCATTATGCTTCTCACTCGATTTGTAGGTTTTTGAGTAGTTTTGTGCATTTTTTTGTGGTTTTTGAGGTTTGTAGATAGTTAAATTTTTCTCATTTTATTATGATTAATTTTATTAAAACGCATCGAAATTAATTCAATTTTCACGAAATCGATATAATTTGAACTTTACAAATACACATCATTTGTAAAAATTAACTTAACAAAAACTCATCTTCATTTTTCATAAATACCTGAAAATCAATTATTTAATATTTTAAAAATCATAAAATAACTAATCTTATTTTTTACATTGATTAGAATATTCTAAAAATCAATTCTTTAATCAATATGCAGCCTATTTTATGATGTTATAAAATTTTCACAAATGACAAATATCATAGAACAAACTTGGAGTTATGGCGTATTTTTGCATTTCAATTTTACACAGAGAATCATGTCAGAACTTAAAGATATTTCAACCTTAGAAGACATCAAACAAATGGTTGACAGCTTTTATGCCAATGTTAGAAAAGATGATCTAATAGGCCCAATTTTTAATGACAAACTACAAGACCGCTGGGAACCTCATCTGCAAAAAATGTACGGATTCTGGCAGACTATTTTATTTGATGTTCGTGCTTATTCGGGAACTCCTTTTCCGCCGCACAAACAACTGCCGGTTGATAAAACACATTTTGACCGCTGGATTGCCATTTTTAATATTACAATCGATGCTCAGTTTGCAGGCGTGATTACCGAAGAAGCAAAAATGCGTGCCACAAACATGGCATTTATGTTCAGTCATAAAATTGAATATTTCAGGAATGCTGAAAATGAATTGAGAAATGCCGCAAAAAAATCTTAGAAAATTTCTTTCAAATAACAAACAGAATTTTATATTTGGCTAAAATGAATTAAACCAAAATCTATATTTCTTAGTTATGAAAAAAGCAATCTCATTTGTTATTATCTGTTTTACATTTATAAACCAATTAACTGCACAATCACAAGCGCCCTTTTCTAATTTATATAAAGGAACGGTTGATGGAAAAACGCCAGTTACTTTTTATATTAAAGCAACAGAAAACCAATGTACGGCTGATTTAAGTTATGTAGCAATATACCGTTATAAATCAAACAAATGGCTTCATCTGGATATTACACAGAACAGAAAAGCTGAAAATGAATTTATTATGGTTGAACATGGTTTCAGCGGTGTTTTGATTTTAAAGAAAACTGGAAATACTTTCTCTGGTTTATGGATTAGTCCCGATACTAAAAAGCAGTTAAAAATAGATTTAAAAGAAGTTTCAATGACTAAAAAAGAAATCGAAAACTACGAACAAACTCTGGAAAGAGTAAGTTTCGAAAATAACGACTGCTAAAATTTCTATTTTTCTGTTAACGATCTAAAATCTACAAAAACGCAATAAAAATCAGTTTCGAATAAAAATTTTGTGATGAAATGCAAAAATTAGGAGTCTAAATTCGTAATTTTACATTCTAATCTACAACGTTTTCGAAATGAATGCATCTATAGAAACCAATCCGTTATTAGAACGATTGCCAAAACATTTAAAGCAATTTATTAAACCTCAGGATTATAGTGATTATACACCAATTAATCAGGCGGTTTGGCGATATGTTATGCGCAAAAATGTAGATTATCTCTCAAAAGTTGCACATCACTCTTATTTAGATGGTTTACGCAAAACGGGAATCGAAATTGATTCTATTCCGAGTATGTACGGAATGAATCGTATTTTAACCGAAATTGGCTGGGCTGCTGTTGCTGTTGACGGTTTTATTCCGCCAAATGCTTTTATGGAGTTTCAGGCTTATAATGTTTTGGTTATTGCATCAGACATTCGACAATTAGAACATATTGAATATACGCCTGCTCCAGACATCATTCACGAAGGTGCCGGCCACGCTCCTATTATTGCAAATCCTGAATATGCTGAATATTTAAGACGTTTTGGTGAAATTGGGTGCAAAGCAATTTCATCTCATAAAGATTATCAGATGTATGAGGCAATCCGACTGCTTTCGATTTTAAAAGAAGCTGAAGATACGCCGCAGGAAAAAATCGACGAAGCTGAAAAAGCAGTGGCTGATTTGCAAAATGATATGGGCGAATTGTCTGAAATGGCTCAAATTAGAAACCTTCACTGGTGGACGGTTGAATATGGTTTGATTGGAACGATTGAAAACCCTAAAATATACGGCGCCGGATTACTTTCTTCAATTGGCGAAAGTGCTTGGTGCATGACTGATAATGTAAAGAAAATCCCTTATGATATTTCGGCAGCAAATCAGAATTTTGATATTACGCAGTTACAGCCGCAACTTTATGTAACTCCTACTTTTTCTTATTTAAGTTTAGTATTGGAAGAGTTTGCTAATAAAATGGCACTTCGTACCGGAGGGCTTTCGGGAATAAAAAAACTCATTCAATCCAATGCTCTGGGCACAATTGAATTGAGTACAGGTTTACAAATTTCAGGAGTTTTTACAAATGTTATTGAAGAAGAAGGAAAACCGGTTTACATTCAAACAACTGGAAAAACTGCTTTGTCGTATCGAGAAAAAGAATTAGTAGGTCACGGAACTTTAACGCATCCGCACGGATTTGGAAGTCCGATTGGAAAACTGAAAGGTTTTAATCTGGCTATTGAAGATATGAGTCCAAAGGATTTACAGGCTTACAGTATTGTTGAAAACGAAACCGTAAAACTGGAGTTTGAAGGGAATATTATTGTAGAAGGTGAAATTATCACCGGATCGCGAAACTTACACGGTGAAATTATTTTAATCAGTTTTAGAAATTGTACTGTAACGCATGGCGAAACCATTTTGTTTCAGCCTGAATGGGGAAATTATGATATGGCAATTGGCAAAAAAGTGATTTCTGCTTTTTCCGGTCCTGCTGATGTAAATAGTTTTGACTTAATTAATATTGTTCCGTCTACAAAAACTATTAAAGCCAAGCATACTGAAGAACGCGACGAATTAGAGAATTTGTACGCAACAGTAAGAGATATCAGAAAGAATAAAGGTTCTAAAACGGAACTTAAATCTGTTTTTGAAAATTTAAAAAATAATCATTCTAACGATTGGCTTTTGTCTGTTGAAATTGCAGAACTTCTAAAGGATTCTGATGAAAAACAACTTTTACAGGAAGTTTTGGTTCATTTAGACCAGCTGAAAGAAAAACGTCCAGAAATTGCACATTTAATTTCTGGCGGATTGGATTTGATTTTTGATAAAGAAACTGTATAAAATATTGCACACTGATTGTACTGATTTAAACTAATAAACACAGATTTTTTTAAACCTTACAAGCTGCAAAGCATATTTTATTAAATGCCTATTAAAACTTAAACAAATCCCAGTGCAAACCCGTTTCATCGGTTAAACTCGTGGGCAAAAAACCTTAAAATATTAAAAATTACAATTTCAAATCCTGATTGAGCTCAGTTTCTGATTCAATAGTCTTTCCGTTGTATTGCAGTTTCCAGCCCATTGAATTGGTCAGGATTAAAATTTTAGACAATTCGCTTATCAATCTATTTTGGGCGTTTGTTTTTAGCGTTGACTGGTCGATTTTTTTCGCCAGATTGGCTTTTACTGATTTGTTGATTTTATTGTAGTCATCTCCTGTAAACGGATTCAGTTTGCTTTGTTCTACATCATAAAACTGAATATCAGGATTGATTGTGATTTCTTCTTTTGGAATATTTAGAATCGTGATTGTTTTGTTTTTTTCGTCGATATCGTATTTCATTTTATGCAAATCGTAGGCAACGGTTACATTGGCATTAACTACAATAAGTGCTTTTTTCTCAAAAGAAATCATGTTCATCAAATATTTCTGCTGATTTTTATAGGTAATCACTTCTGAGAAATGCCCTTCGGTAACTACCAATTTCCCAACGTTAAGAATCTGCTGCTGAATCAAATTAGTATTGTACTGAATATCAGAATCGTCTTCTTTCTTAAACTGGCAATATTTAAAAGCCAGAACAATTAATAAAACAATAACTCCAATACCTATAATTCTTTTGATCAAGTTTTGCATTCTAAAATATTTTAGACCAATTTACTTCATTTTTTCTTTTTTTCCGCCACGAATTCACGAATTTTCGCTAATCTATTCTTGATTAAATTACTATATCTCAAATATAAAAATTCGATTAATTAAAATTCAACGAACTGCAAATTGTGTGAATTCGTGAATAGCTTCACCTGTTCGCTATCGCTCGAGTCGTGGCGAAAAACTTAAAACGGATATCCAATAGCGATATTCAAAATCAGATTGTCTTTTCTCCAGGAACTGCTTCCAAAATTAATATCATCAATTACCCATCTTTGTCCGTCTGGCAAAGCAGGATTTCGAAGCGGCATGGCTAAATCAGTTCTTAATATCAGGAATGATAAATCAAAACGCAGACCTACTCCTGCTCCAACGGCAAGTTCTTTCATGAAATCTTTTGAAATTTCGGCACCGGGTTTGTCCGGATCGGCATGTAAAAGCCAAATATTACCTGCATCTAAAAATACAGCGCCTCTCACAATACTAAACAATTTTGCACGATATTCTGTATTGAATTCCAATTTTAAATCGGCTGATTGATCTGGTGTGTAATTAATATTTGTAGTCGTTTCCGGAATCACATAACTTCCCGGCCCTAAAGTTCTTGCTCTGAAAGCTCGAATACTGTTGGTTCCCCCCACCACAAATTGTTTTGAAGCAGGAAGTGTATTCGAATTTCCGGATGCAAATCCGGCTCCTACGATTAATCGGCTGGCGAGTTCACTTTCTTTTCCTAACTTTAAATAATGTCTGAAATCTGATTTGATTTTGACATACTGGCTAAACGGAACATCAAATATCGTTTTTACATTATTTGGATAATCTGCACCGGTTACTAATCCTGTTATGTTTCCTGCCAGATCTAATTCACCATTAAAATAAATGGTATTTTTTCGGCGTTTTTGCATTGTATTGGTGTACGTGTAATTGTAAGTTGGACCAAAAATCAATTGTTTTTCAATTACTTTTCCTAAAGCAGGATCTTCCTGAATATCTTCTAAATATTCTGGCGTAACATGATTTGGACTCACATAAGTTACATCTATTACATTCAATTGATGTTCTTTGCGAATGTTTTCTTTCCATAAATATCCAAATGAGGTATTAAAGGAATTTAAAGCATACAATTGTGTACGTTTTTGATATTCATAACGTAATGTTGCTTTAGTTCTTGGCACATATTCGCTGTTTCCTTCAATATTAAAAGGCGTAATAAATCTTGGCCAGGTTAAACTGGTTTCAGCTCCAAGTTTATAGATGTTTTTTCCTTTGTTTACACCGCCCAACTGAAAATCGGCACCTCCAAAAATTGAGAAAGTGAACAATTCTGCGCCGCGAAAGAAATTACGATTATTCCAGTTTACATTTACTTCTGTTCCTGTATAACTTGCTGAATTGGTTTTTCCTAAAACCTCAACCCGAATAAATTTCTTAGGAAGAAGTGTGAGGTAATAATAGGAATCCAAAGCATTTTTAATACTATCTGACGGTTTAAATTCATTTTTTACAAAACTGAAAGTTCCCAAATTTACAAATCGGTTTAAGGTTAGATTGTGATCTTTTCTATTATACAAATCCCCTTTTTTAAAATAGATTGTACGGTCATAAATTCTGGGCTTAAAAGTCTCTGCAGTATCTATAATTGTAAAATCTTTATACTGCTGAATATTTTTTTTCCTGTAAACCATGCTGTCATTGTTCAGCGAATAATTGGGATATACATAGATTTTATCAATTTTATAAGCTGTAAGTGCTTTTACAGGTGTATCGTCTTTTATTACCAGTCTAATATTGACTTCGTGATCGCCTTTACTGCTGTCTACTTTTGCCAAAATATAATCTGGGTTAAAATAGTAATAACCTTTTTCTTTTAATCTGGCGTCGATTCGTTCTCTTTCGGATTTAATTACATCCAGATCATACGGATTTCCAACTTTAAGCAGGCTTCTTCGGCTTGATCTTCCTATAATTCTGGACATTGCGAGTGAATCATCGGGAAAAATAACGCTTTTAATTTTGTATTGTTTTCTGGGCGTAACGGTATATTCGGCTGTAACTCTTTTGTTTCGAACAGTAGAATCAGCACTTACACGTGTTTTAAAAAAACCACGGTTTTCAGTAAAATTTCTTAAAACCGATGCATTATAATCTAAATCTACTTTACTAAAAAGCACGGGCTCTTCTCCAACCTTAGTGCGAAGCCAGTATCTAAATCCTTTTTGTTTTTTTGGTTCGCCTGCAATATTATAGAACCATAATTTTGGACGTAATCCTAAAAATGTTTTGTTTGGTTTTGGACGAAGAAGACCTTCCAGCTCGGTTTGCAGTGCTTTTCTATCTTTCTTTTTCATAATAGAATCTTTCACTTTTACAGAACCGCCGGTATAAAGCAAATCGCCTTCTGGAAGATATTTTGTATTGCTGCATCCAAAAACAAAAAACAGGGATAGCAGTACAAAATACTTTGCAAAATGATTATTTATATGATTATGTTTTTTGTTCATTTCCTTCAATTTGATTTTCCTGCAATTTCTCCTTCTCTTTGTCTTCCTTTTTTTTCTGTTTTTCCTTTTCTTTTCGAAGCTTTTCTTCTCGAATCAATTCTTTTTCTTTTTCACTGCGATGGAAAAGTTCTCTGAATTTATTGTAACTCATCGTGATAATAAAAGCAACACCTGTTTCTACAACCTGCCCTTCTACTGCAACCTGATATTGATTTTTTCTATAAGCACGAACCATATAACGTCCGTCTTTTGTCAATTGATAATCTAAAGCAACATCACCCGCAATATTGGTGCTTTCTTCATTGGCACGCTCTGCTCCTTCTACTCCAAAACTGCTTCCAACTGTTACTTTTAATCTATCGTCCAACAGTTTTTTAGAAACCTCCACATTCAGATCGGTTCTGTTTTGCATGGTTCCCGAAGTGTAATCTTCAGATGATTCTAAATCAAAATTGACTTCAAATCCTGTAATTAATTCTCCTGCCAGGTTATTTAATTGCTGAGAAAGTATTTTGCTTACACTTTGTCTCGCCATTGTTTCAGCACTTATGCCGCCACTTTGACTCGCGAACGGATTTTCACCAACAAAACGGTTTAATAATAAAAGTGCAAAAACTTGTTTATTTAATTCTGCAGGGTCTTGTTCCAGCTGTTTTAATTTATTCTGTGTTGTTGTAACCACATCGGTCGAAACATTATAATTCCCTTCCGGTAATACAATTCCAAATGAAATTTCAGGCTTCATCAATTCTCCATTCATTTTCAATAAAGTCTGAAACGGAAGCTTTTGTTTGTAGGTATTCTGAACTGCTTGTTCCATTCCTGCCAACTGATTTCCAAGTAAATCAATTGGAGCAGCATTTACCTTGTAAATAGCTGTAATATTTAAATTAGCCATTGTTGGTTCGCCGTTCCAGGTAATATAACTTCCTTTTTGAATATCGAATTTTCTTTTGATTCCGTTAAAATTCATTTCATAAGCACCGTCTGAAAACTCATATTTTCCGGTCAGAGTCGTTTTTCCTGATTGGTCAATTCCGCCCACCAATTCTGCTTCACCTTTTAAATTCAAATAATCACCATTTGCCTTGTCAATCAGTAAGGTCAATTCTGCTTCTTTATCAATCGAAATAGCAACATTCACGTCCATTCCTTTTAATTCAGACTGATCGAGTTTATTCTGCAAGTCGACCGTTTGTTTCAAATACATATTATCTTCATTCACAAACTCAACAATTCCTTCACGATCAGCGATTGAAGGATCTGACTGCGGCAGGACAACCGTAAATTTGGTTTCTTTATTGATTTTAAGCGTTCCGTCGACAACAGGACTGTCCAGATTTCCTTTGATATTCAGTTTTGTATCCAAAAACAAATCGCCATAAAACAAATCATTGTCTTTTGCTTTCGAATTTATGGCTCTAAAATCATCGGCTTCGACAACTAAATCGAAATTGTATTTTCTAAAATCAGGCGATTTTATATTTCCGTTTACATATAATTCATTGTCGTTTTCATCAAAAAGAGAGAATTTATCAAATGTAATTGTCTCATTACTAAAAGTGATTTTTTCGTTTTTAGTTTTAAAATACGAGTTGAGCTGTGTTACTCTAAAACCAGTATCGTTAAAATTTAATTCTCCATTAATTTTTGGCTGCGAAGTGTTTCCGGTAACTTTAAAATTTCCTGATAAATATCCCGTTCCTTCGGTAACATTGCCCATTGTAAAGCCTTGAATGCTTTTTATATTTAGTTTATTGATATCGATATCAAAATCAAAATTTCCGGCATCAAGCTTATAATCTCCTGTTAGTTTAAGATCATTTCCTTCGTCGCTTAAAGTTACATTTGCGGCAAGAGTATTAGCAGTTTTGTTGTCTACTTTAATTTCTAAATCGCCTACTTTTTCTCCTTTAAACGCAAAATCATCAATTTTTAAATCTGATGTAAAAGTCGGGTTTGTCATTACATTTTCGACCAGAGCATTTCCGTTAATTAAACCCTGCATTAAAACTTCGTCTTTTTTGACCATATTCATAATAGTCTCTATTTTGAAGTTTACAAAATCAACCTGCAAAGGCGCATTATCCTGCGTTCCCTGCGACTGGACTTTTAATTCATTTCCGTTATTGTTCAGGTTGAATTTGTTTACATACAATCTTTTTTCTCCAAATTCAATGGCGTTTTCCGGATCAAGATTCCATTTATCATAATTTAAAACAAAGTTCTCGGCATCAAGTTTTACAATGTTTTTAGAATCTTCTGTTTTAAATTCTCCTGCTATGTAATATTGCTGTTTTTGTTTGGCATCCTGAACTTCGAGAGCATAAGTCAAAGTATTATTTTGTACATCGCCTTTTAAAGTGGTAAACGGTATTTTCAATGAACCACCTTCTATTGTGGCAATAGAAACAGAATATTCTAAAGCATTTTCTTTGGCTTCTATATTTATTTTCCCATCAGAGATTGTGTTGTCTCCATAAGTAATTCTTGGTATAGTTCCTCTTACTTCTAAAGAATCTGTTGCATTATTGTACTTTCCGGTAATTTTAATTGGCTCTAAACCTGTTAGTTTCGGAATCAATTTAAAAAGAATCGGATCGTTGTCTACTGTTAATGTAAAGGCAAGTCTTTGTTTATCAGATTCTGCTTTTGCTTTTGGCGTTTTTAAATCAATATATTTCGATAGTGATTTTTTAACTGCATCGGCAAGCGTGGTTAATTTATATTTTCCGTCGACTTCGGCTTTTAAAAACTGAGACGAGATTTTAATATTATTTCGGGTATTATCTGAAAATGCAATTACACGAACAGAATCCAGAACAATTGGCTCAGCATCTTGTAAAATCTGAACATTAGACAAAAATACTTTTCCGTTTAAAAAATCGGGGTTACTGTTAGCAATGTCTGCATCTATATTTCCACGAAGTTTCATTGGTCCCGCATGCAGATTCAGCTTTTCTAAATCGGCAATATCTAAATTCAGTTTTAATTTTACAGTTGGGTACTTGTCTTTTGTATCGCCGCTGGCTGTTAAATCAAAATTGAGGTTTGGATCTTTCATTCCGGATTTTACAGCAAATGAACCGTTTGCAATGTTTCCTTTTAACGCTAAATCTCTATAGGTATAGCCGTTAAAAGCTGCTTTTTTAACCAAACCGTCTATTACAGCATTGGCAGTTTTAGGATCTAAACCATTTCCTTTGACTTTTGCTTTAAGTGTAATTTTTCCAATTGAATCATTTTTGATTAATCGTCCCAAATCAAAATCCAGCAAATATACTTCGGCATCGTATTTCTCTTTTTTCTTGATTCTCTGGTCGAATAGTGCATCGATTTTTGCGTTTCCAAAACTGCTGTTTAAAGCTAAATTGGTTTTAAAGTTTTGAACAGAACCTTTAAATTTTCCCTGTAGACTTAATTGTGAAGGCAATTGAATGTTTTTAGGAATAGTTCCAGCCGGCACAAACATATTGATATCTTTTGATGTGCTCGAAATTTTTTTGATATTCAAATCATAATACGCTTTTTCGGCATCAGGCAGTCCGGTTATTTTCCCCGAAAGGGAAACTTTTGTAGTACCAATACCGCTCATTTCGAATTTTGCAATATTCAAATCTTTAACTTTTCCGCTTACACGGCTGTCTACATATAAAACAGCATTAGGATTGCTTTTAAACGGATTTGTTTTTTGAAGATCGGGCACAAACAATAAAATGTCTCTGAAACCAATTTTAGACTGTTTCAAATTGGCGTCAATAGCAAGATTTCCTAACTCTTTTTGCAGTGATGCAAGCGATTTATATTCGGCTTTTATTTTGTCTTGTACTAATGTCTGCGGTGTTTTTAGATACAAGTTATCCAAAGACGCATTTTTAGGTCCGTAAAAGAAATCAGTTTTTAGAGCCTGAATCTGTAAACCGCGTTTTTCATTAACGGTCAGCTTTTTTATATTTCCCGAAATTGTGTCATTTCCGTAATATAATTTCTCGGCTTCAAAATTAAATTTACTCAAATCTAAATGGCTGTAATCGATTCCTTTCGTTGTGGGTTTCGACTGCATATCATCAAATTTAAAAGCTACGTTTTGTATATTAATTTTGTTAAGCCTGGCTTTCCAGCCTGCTTGTTTAATTGCAGTTGTGTCTAAGTTTGGTGCGTTGATTTGTTTGTCTTTTGCGCCTAATCGTAAGTTACCGCTAAGATTTTTTAATTCGAAAGTATCGAAATCTAAAAATTGTTTGTTTAAATCAATTTCATTAACGGATAAATTCAGGTTTCCAAGTTTTATTCCCGAATCTAATTTTGAATCTTTGTTATCGTAAAGGATATCAATTTTTGAAAGACTGATTTTTCTAAGATTTAAATTGAAATCCGGACGTTTTGAAATAGTATCAACAGTTTCAACCGAAACTTCGGCTATTTTTTCGACAACATCCTGATCTAAAACCAGTTTTAATCCATCAAGATTGATATTCGGAATATTAAATTTCATGTTATCCAAATCGAATTCCTTGAACTTAGTATCAAAATGTGTCAGGTTTACCCGAATATCATTTTTAGCATAATCGTCTTTAAAATTAAATTTAATGTCATCCAGATTTACTTTTACAACTGATATCTTGAATGGTTTTGCATTAGGATCTTCAACTTTTGGCTCTTTAGATTCAAATGCTTTTATGATGTAATCAAAATTGAAAACACCATTCTTGTTTCTGGAAATATTTGCTTTTACGTTTTTAAGTGAAACAGAATTGATTTCGAGTTCACTGCTTACAAGTTTAAAAAGGTCAACATCGACCTCTAAACGTTTACCAGCCAATAAAGTATCTTTCTTTTGGTCTTCAAAACAGAAACCTTCCAGAACTACATCTTTTGGAAATTTTATCGAAATATAGTCTAAGGAAACTTTGGTTTTTATTTTATCCTGAAGATAAGTAACCGCTTTATTTTTAACGAAATTTTGAACCGATGGAACCTGAATTAATATAATAAGAAGCAATAAAAGTGCCACTACAGAAACCACGCACCATACCAGTACACGAAGTGTTTTTTTTAAATAATGAATGGGTTTCTTATTCATAGGTCAATAAAATACAGGATTTAATTACTTCTGAAAAAAGCAGGGTTATACATCTTACAAAAATGTAAATTTTAAACCTTTAACAATTTACATAATTATTGGCAATTATTCTAAAATTTCACTGTTAAATAGTTAATTTCTCACATTTACAAATGTCCTAAATACAAATAAAAAAGAAACAGCGCTGAGAATATCAGCACTGTTCCTTTTTGTCTTATATTATAAAAAGTTAATTCTTTACATTAAAGGTCTATTAAAAGTTGAAAATCCAGACTTGTTATATCCCTAAATTCTATGTTAATCTAAAATCAGGTTTACAGCTCCTTCTTCTGCCCCAAATTTGCTTTGGGTTAATAATGGATTTGTTGGATTTTCTTCGTACGCCCAATCTTTTACGCCAAGTTCTTCAAATCGCTCTTTTATTTTTTGATTATAAAAGGCAGCAATGGTTCTAACCCTGCGTTGAATATCTCCTCTGGCTGTATCGTGAGTATTTGCAGCGTTTTCGTTAGAATAAATAAATTGCAAATAACCTATTTTAGGTATTCTTATTAATTTGGTCGCAAGAAAAGTCCGCACCATTAATTCGTAATCATCTGCAATAGATAATCTTCTTCTATGTCCTCCAATTTGATGATATACTGATTTTCTCCATACCCGAATATGATTGGGTATTCCAACTATATGACGAATTGTTTTGGGGTTGATATTCATAGAAATATAGACCTGCATCAATTTCCCCATCACAAACTGGTTTTCGTATTTCCCGTAACCAAAAGCAAACTCGTCTGGATAAGTTAAGGAATTCCAGTTCTCATCAATTTCTGCGCAGTCTGAATAAACAAACCCAGCTTCCGGATACTTTCTAAATGCTTCTACTATATTAAAAGCACAATCTGGTATAAGATAATCGTCATGATCCAGTTCTGCCAGGTAATCTCCATTACACATACACGCAGCACGATATTTAACTTCACCAATTACTCCTCCTGATTTTTCTTTAAAATCATACACTTTAACACGCAGATCTTTTGCAGCTATATCTTCAGCAATCTTTAGAGTTTTTCCGTCATCATTTGAGTCATTTACTATTACCCATTCCCAATTAATATAGGTTTGATTTTTTATTGATTCATAAGTCCTTAAAAGTTTTTCACCTGTATTATAAATCGGTGTAAAAAAAGAAATCAAATCATGAGTCTGATAGGACAGAATATAATTCATCGCACAATTGTATGCGATTTCACCAATTTCATCTTTTTTTGAATCTGGTAAATTTATCCATCTTCTTCTTATGTCTATTGGCAGGTTCATCAGATTGAGACAATGCTCAGGAGAACTAACAGTAGTTACAATACAGTCTGGATTAAATGAAATGATAGATTTATTAATATCCTTATCATCCTTTAAATACATTACCTCTAAATCATTAGACTCATAACTGGCTAATTTTACAGATTTAAGATCTGGCTCATCATTTCCTATATAAATAATACGGGGCAGTCCTCTTTTGGATTCTAATGCTTTCATTCGTCAACTTAAATTTAGAGTTAAAACAAAAATTTACTTTGATTAACAAACGCAAAGATACCAAAAAGTAAGATATTACCTATTTTTGAGATTAGAATACTATTTGATCCCCCGATTTAGAATTTAATGTGTGGTGATTTTTCTCCTAAAAGGTTTATTTTCTGCTGAAGTTTAGCTAAGAATTTTTGGTGCTGTTCAGATTCTGGATTGAAGCTTCTGTGGCGAAGGCTTTTTTGAATTTCGTCTACTTCCTGCATTATTAAAACACTTTCTTGCGAAATGTAATTTTCGCTGAACAGTTTCCAAATGTAATCAATCGCAATTTGGTTGGGGTGAAGCATATCTTCATTATAAAAACGATAATCGCGAAGTTCGTCCATCACAATTTCGTAAGAAGGGAAATAATTATGAGTTATGAATTGTGAATTGTGAATTTTTAAAACTTGGTGCAACGCTGAAAACAAATGAGATTTACTTAACTGGTTTTCTACAAATCCATCTTTTATGTGGCGCACTGGCGAAATCGTAAAAATGAAATTAATATCAGGATTTAAAACCTGAATTAAATCTATTGTTTTTTGAATGCTTCTCTGAATTACATCAACAGATAATAATTCTTTTGAGAATTGTTTTTGCGGGACTTTATGACAATTGGCGGCTATTTGCTCACTTACAAGGTTTCTGTAAACCCAGGAAGTACCAAATGTAATGATGATATCTGAAGCTTCTTTTAATTGTTTATTGGTTTCTGTAATAGCTTTGTTGAGCGTTTCCAGTAATTCCTGCCTGTCAGCATTACTTAAATCAGAATGAACCTCAAAGCTATGCCAGCGCTCGTTGTAAAAGAAAACGTCTTTTTCTGTAAACCACTGTTTGTTACAAACTCTTTCAAACAGCTTTTCAATTGAAACAGGATTAAAAATAATCCCAAACGGATTGGTTTCATTTTGAAATTTAAAATAATCAAATTTCCCAGCCATATTTTCTGCAAAACAAGAACCAACAGAAAGTATTTTCGAATTATAATCAATCGGATTATTACTTTTTGAAATTGGGATTTGGGTTCTGAACTGCATGATTTCTAAATTTAAACACGAATTTCACCAATTTTTGCCAATAAAAAAACCAAATACGAAAAGTATTTGGTTTTTATAATAAAGTGTATAGTCTTTAATTAATAAGTATACTCGTTTATTTCATTAATTGTTGTTCCATCATTTTTATAGTTGGTAATTTTTGATGGGTAATCATTTGCGTCATATACAATTTCTCTTTTGTATACATTTGCTGCGCCTCCATCTTTATAAGATGCAGTATATTTTATAACATTATTTACAGAACTAACTGATCCTTCGCCTTCACTATGACCTATTAATAAATTAAATCCTAAGATATTTTTAAATGGATTATTTTTATTGTCATATTCATATACAGCTGTAAATACACTGCCCGTTTCTGAATCTGTTTCAACACTTTTTACTAAATTTCCGTTTGCAAAAGTCAATACCTCAACAGTACTGTTTTTTGTTTCAACTCCTGTTTTAGTATTTATCCTGTAATGCTCTTTTTTTATTGTTCCATCTGCATTATGTATGTATACATATCTGCTTTGATATTCTCCATTAGGAAATTCTGCCGAAAATCCTTCTGCAAACGTAGACTCAGTTAATTTTCCGTTTGTATATTTATAACCTACAATATCGCTGATAATATCTTTACCGCTTTCAGTATCATAGTTAATCTCTTTAACAATTTGACTGCCTTCATAAGTATAATCAGTTCTTCCAGCCTCATCTTTTACACTTACAACCTTATTACCATCGTAAGTACTTACATATGAAGAGTTATCTGAAGGATATTGTATATTAGAATATTTAATCGTTCTTGGTAAAACAACATTACTATCCTGATTATCATCGCTTGAACAAGACGTTAAAACTAATGCTAAAGCACTAAAAAGGCATAAATTTTTTTTCATTTTGACTTTGTTAAATTTATTACTGCAGCAAACATAACACAACCAAAAATCAAAACCTTACGGGATTCCACATTAAGATAAACAACACTACTCTAACATTTCTTAACACACTAATACTTATCAAAATATATGCATAATTCTATTTGGTAAGAAACCAAACCTCAAAAAAGCGTTGATAACTGCATCTGTAAAAAAATTAGATTTTTAATAACAAAAATGAACTTCAGAAACTAAAACAATTGCTTACTTTTGCATCTTCCATTTTTTTAAATACTCTATGAAATTATTATATTCTTACATAATCAAACATAAACTTTTATTGTTTTTTGCTTTGATTATGGCCTCGATAAACATTTGTTTCAGTTTATCAGATTCTATTATTACTGGTAAATTAATGCAGGACTGCGGGGTTGGTCTGCATAAATACGACGGAAATGCTGCCGGCTTTATTAAATCTTTATCTTTCTGGCTTGGGCTTTCACTTGGTGCGGCCATGATTTCTAGAATTACCAAAAACTTTCAGGATTACTTTACCAATGTCGTGATTCAAAGAACCGGCGCTCAAATGTATACTGACGGAATTAAAAAATCTTTAGATCTTCCTTATGCTGAATTTGAAGATCAGCGAAGCGGTGAAACTTTGAGTAAATTAACCAAAGTACGTTCTGATTCAGAAAAACTGATTACACTTTCTATTTCGCTTATTTTTCAAACCATTATCGGATTTATATTTGTAATTCTTTATGTTGCCCGCATTGATTACAGAATCTCGATTATCTTTTTAATTACGGCACCAATTATTGCTTTGGTAAGCTCTTATCTGGGGAAAAAGATTAAAATTGTTTCGAAAAAAATCGTAAACCAAACTAATGCTTTGGCGGGTTCTACAACCGAAAGTTTACGAAACATCGAATTGGTAAAAAGTCTTGGTTTGACTTATCAGGAAGAGAAGCGTTTAAATCTAAACACTTTTAAAATCCTGCAGTTAGAATTAGAAAAAATCAGATTTATTCGAAGCTTAAGTTTTATTCAGGGAACAACAGTTCACTTTTTAAGAACTTGTGTGGTTTTTACTTTGTACTATTTCTTATTTGGAGGAAAAATTATTGTGGGTGATTTGCTTACAATGGTTTTCTTTACATTTTTCATTTTTGGTCCGCTTCAGGAACTTGGAAATTTCATTATTGCATTGAATGAAACCAAAGTATCTATGGAGAATTTCAAAACTTTATTAAGTGCTCCAAAAGAATTTCGTCCGCAGAATCCAAAACACGTTGGAGCAATTCAGTCATTGTTATTCTCAAATGTGAGTTTTCAGCATAAAACAGCCAAATTTAAAGCTGTAGAAAATATCAATTTCGAAATTAAACAAGGACAGACTGTTGCGTTTGTTGGTCCGTCTGGTTCCGGAAAAACAACTTTAGTAAAACTATTAGTTGGTTTATACACTCCAGCGGAAGGTCAGGTTCTTTACAATGATATTGATTCAACAGATATTGATTTGCTTGATCTGAGAAAACAACTTGGATTTGTAACTCAGGATGCGCAATTGTTTTCAGGAACTATTCGCGAAAACTTATTGTTTGTTAAACCAAATGCAACCGACGAGGATTTATACGACGCTTTAAAACGAGCAAGCTGCGACAAACTTTTAAGACGTGCCGAAGATGGTTTAAATACTACAATTGGTGAAGGCGGAATTAAAGTTTCGGGTGGAGAAAAACAGCGTTTATCTATCGCCAGAGCTATTCTTAGAAATCCGAATTTATTGATTTTTGATGAAGCAACTTCTGCTTTGGATTCAATTACCGAAGAAGAAATCAACGATACGATTCGAAATATCTCAGACAAAAACCGAATCACGGTTTTAATCGCTCACCGTTTATCAACCGTTATGCACGCTGACAGAATTTTTGTTCTGGAACAAGGTAAAATCATCGAGCAAGGTAAACACGAAGATTTAATTGTTGAAAAAGGATTGTATTATGCAATGTGGCGCCAGCAAATTGGGGAGCGTAAATAGATTTTCTAAAGGTTCTGAGGTGCTAAGCAGCTAAGAGACTAAGTTTTTTGAATAGCGTCCCGCTTTAGCTGGATGAATGATAAAATTAAAATTGAAAGGCTTTAGCCAAACATTATGTTTTGGCTAAAGCCTTTTTAATTATTCCCCATTTCGTCATCCAGCTAAAGCTGGACGCTATTGAATCCATATTAAATGCAAAACCCGACAGGTTTTAAAAACCTGTCGGGTTTGTTATGAATTATAAAAAACTTAGTCCCTTAGTATCTTAGAACCTTCGCCTCTTTAACTATTTAACAAAATCCACCGCTTTAGCTAAAGCTTCCCCAATTCCATCAACATTTTTACCTCCAGCTGTAGCGAAGAAAGGCTGTCCGCCGCCGCCGCCTTGGATGTATTTACCTAATTCGCGAACAACTTGTCCTGCGTTTAGATTTTTGGATGCTACAATTTCTTTAGAGATGTAACAAGTTAACATTGGTTTTCCTTCATGAGCCGTTGCGAAAACTACAAATAAGTTGTTATAAGAACCACCTAATTCGTAAGCTAAATCTTTTGCTCCTTCTGGGTTTAAATCAACTTGTTTTGCTAAAAACTGAACGCCATTGATTTCTTGTAATTCTTTAGCTAAATCAGCTTTCATATTTTTAGCTTTATCTTTTAATAAAGCTTCTAATTGTTTTTTCAACTGTGCATTTTCGTCTTGTAATGCCAAGATCGATTTTACCGGATCCTGAGCATTTTTAAGTGCTTCTTTAATTTCTGCTAAAGAAACAGCCTGAGACTCAAAATATTCTTTTGCTGCTTCACTAGTAATTGCCTCTATCCTTCTAATTCCAGCTGCAACAGCTCCTTCTGAAACAATTTTAAAATGCCAGATATCAGATGTATTGGCAACGTGAGTTCCTCCGCATAATTCGACAGAATCTCCAAATTTAATAGTACGAACTAGATCACCGTATTTCTCTCCAAACAAAGCAATTGCTCCATCTTCAAGAGCTTGTTCTTTTGGAATAGCTCTTTTTTCGATTAATGGCAAACTCTCACGAATCCTTGCATTTACAAAGTTTTCTACTTCTAACAACTCTTCATCAGTCACTTTAGAGAAGTGAGAAAAGTCAAAACGCAATGAAGCATTTCTTACCATCGATCCTTTCTGCTCAATGTGCGTTCCTAAAATCTTACGTAAACCTTGGTGCAATAAGTGTGTAGCCGAGTGATTTGACGAAGTTTTAGCTCTCTGGTTTGCATCAACAACTGCATTAAAAGTCCCAGTAATATTTTCCGGTAACGATTGTGTTAAATGTATCGTTTGGTTATTCTCTTTTTTAGTATCGATAATATAGACGATATCACCGTTTTGAGCTTCCAGATATCCTTTATCTCCTGTTTGTCCTCCGCTTTCTCCATAAAATGGCGTTGCATTGAAAACCAATTGGAAAATCTCACCATCTTTAACACTTTCAACTCTGCGGTATTTTGTGATTTTTACTTGTTGTGATAATCTGTCATATCCAACAAATTCCTGAATATCATCTTCTACAATTACATTCCAGTCTCCAGCAGTCACTTTTGATGCTGCACGAGATCTTTCTTTTTGTAATTGCAATTGTTCCTGGAATCCTTCTTCGTCCAATTTCAATCCTCTTTCAGAAAGAATCAAAGCGGTTAAATCAATCGGGAAACCGTATGTATCGTACAATTCGAAAGCTTTTTTACCATCAATTGTATCTCCTGTATTATTTAAAATTACAGCATCTAAAAGAATTAATCCCTGATCTAATGTTTTCAGGAATGAATTTTCTTCTTCACGAATTACATTCGAACAAAGTGCTTTCTGCGTTCTGATTTCCGGGAAAGAATCTCCCATCTGCTCGCTTAAAGTTTCAACCAATTTATAGATAAACGGCTCTTTTGTCCCTAAGAAAGTAAATCCGTAACGAATAGCACGACGTAAAATTCTGCGAATTACATAACCAGCTCCTGTGTTAGATGGCAACTGACCATCTGCAATAGCAAATGCTACCGCACGAACGTGATCTGCCACTACACGAATAGCAATATTCATTTTATTTTGTTCTTCACTAATGCCTGTTACATCATTAGTTGTATATTTTGCACCTGTAATCGTTTCGATTTCTCTAATTAAAGGCATGAAAACATCAGTATCATAGTTTGATGTTTTTCCTTGCAATGCCATACACAAACGCTCAAATCCCATTCCGGTATCTACGTGCTGTGCAGGAAGTTTTTCTAACGAACCATCTGCTTTACGGTTGAATTCCATGAATACGTTATTCCAGATTTCAACAACTTGCGGGTGATCATTGTTTACCAGACTTTTTCCAGAAACTAAAGCTTTTTCTTCTGCAGAACGTAAATCAACGTGAATTTCAGAACAAGGTCCGCATGGTCCTTGGTCTCCCATTTCCCAGAAATTATCTTTTTTATTTCCAAGAATAATTCTGTCCTCGTCGATTAATGTTTTCCAGATATCCCAAGCTTCCTGGTCAAACGGAACGTTATCTTCTTTACTTCCTTCAAAAACAGAAACATAAAGATTCTCTTTTGGAATTTTATATACTTCTGTCAATAGTTCCCAAGCCCAGTTAATTGCTTCTTTTTTGAAGTAATCACCAAAAGACCAGTTTCCTAACATCTCAAACATAGTGTGGTGGTACGTATCAATACCTACTTCTTCAAGATCGTTATGTTTTCCTGAAACACGAAGACATTTTTGCGTATCGGCTATTCTAGGACTTTTTGGAGTTCCGTTTCCTAAGAAAAATTCTTTAAACTGGGCCATTCCCGAGTTATTGAACATTAAGGTTGGGTCGTCTTTAAGTACAATAGGAGCTGAAGGAACAATAGTATGACCTTTACTCTCAAAAAAATCTAAAAATTGTTTACGTACGTCTTGTGATTTCATATTTAAATTAGAAAATGTGTCTGTTTAAAATGTGTTGATTTGATAATGTGACAATTAGAAATTCTATCAAATTAATAATTCGTTAATTTTAAAATCGAAAATTAAAAACTTATGTTTTACAACAATAAATTGCCTATTTTGCGCATTATATAATTTATGTAATTCCCCCCAAATTATCAAATTATTTTGTTCTTGTAAAAAAGTCCCCGAATAACTGCAGCATTTAGCCATTTTGTTCGTCTAAGTTATTTTACAAGCTGCAAAAATAGCGTATTTTAAAATATGGCGAAAGTAAAATATTATTACGACTCAGAAAATCTGGCTTATACGAAAATAAAAACCAGAAAAAGAATAAAAATTGGTTACGCATTACTGTTTTTAGTAGCTTCGGCATTGTTTGGCTTTTTAGTTTTTGTACTTTTAATTAACACACCTTACTTTGAAACTCCAAAAGATCGGCTTCAGGCACGTGAAATTGAAAATTTAAAACTTCAATATTCGATTTTGAATAAAAAACTGGACGAAATCGACGCTGCAGCAGATGCCCTGGAAGAACGAGATAATAATATTTACCGGGTTTATTTTAATAAAGCAGAAATTCCCGATTCTATTAGAAAAGCGGGTTTTAGAAATCCTGAAAAATATAAAGCATTAGAAGGTTACAACAACTCTCAGCTGGTTTTAAATACCACAAAAAGAGTAGATAAACTTTCAAAAGAATTAGCAATTCAATCTAAATCATTAGATGAAATATTGAAATTAGCCGGAGCAAAAGAAAGTTTATTATTGGCGATTCCGGCAATTCAGCCTGTTCAGAATGAAAATTTAAAACGTGTTGCTTCTGGTTTTGGATACAGAATTGATCCTTTTACAAAAGTGAGAAAAATGCACAACGGAATGGATTTTACTGCCAACACCGGAGCTCCGGTTTATGCCACTGGTGACGGCGTTGTGGCAAGAGCAGATGACACTGCTTCGGGCTTTGGAAACCATGTTGTGATCAGGCACGGTTTTGGATATGAAAGTTTGTATGCGCATTTAAGCAAATACAACTGCAGACCCGGACAAAAAGTCAAAAGAGGCGACGTTATAGGTTATGTAGGAAGTACAGGAAGATCTGAAGGGCCACATTGTCATTACGAAGTACATAAAGATGGAAAAGTCGTAAACCCGCTGAACTTCTATTACGGCAATATTTCGGCAGCAGAATACGTCGCAATTTCGCAAATGGCAAATCAGGAAAATCAGTCATTAGATTAATACTGCAAAAAGTATTATTTTTGAAATAAATTAGAAATAAAAAAACATGCATATTGAGCTTTCAAAAGATAAAAGATATTACAGCATTGGCGAAGTAGCCAAAGCCTTTAATGTCAATGCATCCTTGATACGATTTTGGGACAGCGAATTTGATATCCTGAAACCTAAAAAGAACGCCAAAGGCAACAGAATGTTTACTCCGGAAGATATAACCAATCTTCAATTGATTTATCACTTGGTAAAAGAAAGAGGTTTTACACTTGAAGGAGCCAAAACGCATTTAAAAGAAGGTCAGAAGAAAACGTTAGATAAATTCGAAATAATACGTAAATTAGAGTCGATAAAAACGCAACTGAACGACATCAAAAACGAATTGTAATTAAAAATAGAAATAAACTTAAATTAAACAAATATGAAAAAGTGGTTAATCCCTGTTGGAATTATTGTAGCATTTATCGCTATCATCGCATTTTGGTCGATTGGAATTAAAAATACTGCTTTACAACACAGTCAGGCTGTAAATAAAGAATGGGGTAACGTACAAACGGCTTACCAAAGACGTAATGACCTTATTGGAAATTTAGTAAACACAGTAAAAGGTGCTGCTGATTTTGAAAAATCAACTTTAACAGCGGTAATCGAAGCTCGTGCAAAAGCTACATCTGTAACAATTGATCCAAGCAATGTAACTCCAGAGCAATTAGCACAATTTAACCAGGCACAAAGCGGTGTAAGTTCTTCATTATCTAGATTATTAGTTTCTGTTGAGCAATACCCAACTTTAAAAGCTAATGAAAACTTCCTAAAATTACAGGATGAACTGGCAAGTACAGAAAATCAGATTTTAACAGCTAGAACTCGTTTTAACGAAGCTGTACAAGTTTACAACGGATATGTTTTAAAAATTCCTAATAACTGGTTCTTGAGCGAGTATAAAGAAAAACCATACTTCGAAGCTTCTACAGGAGCAGACAAGCCAGTTGAAGTAAAATTCTAAAGATTTAATATTTTTGATTAGCGATTTTAGATTTCAGATTTAATCTGCAATCTAAAATCTACAATCTAAACTCTAAAATAATTTCCATGTCAAAAGTAGAAGATTTTTTAACCAAAGAAGAAGAACACGAAATTGTTGAAGCTATTCGCATGGCCGAAAATAACACTTCTGGCGAAATTAGAGTACATATAGAAAAAACAACTTCTAAAGTCCATTTCGACAGAGCTTTAGAAGTTTTTCATGAATTACGAATGAATGAAACTAAATTGCAGAATGGCGTACTGCTCTATTTTGCAGTTGAAGATAAAAACTTCGTGATTTGCGGCGATAAAGGAATTAATGATCTTGTTGCTGATGACTTTTGGCATTGCACAAAAGACATTATGACAAATCATTTTAAAGCCGGCAATTTTAAACAAGGAATTGTAGACGGTATTTTGAATGCCGGTGAACAGCTTAAAAAATATTTCCCATCTCAGGAAGACGATATAAACGAATTATCTAACGAAATCTCTAAAGGATAAATAATGAAAAATTCCAAAAATACAATCTCAAATTCCAATAGAATTTTTCAGTTTAGTTTTTTGTTTATCGCGTTTTTTATCTGCAATACTATTTTTGCACAATTTGATATTCCAAAAAAACCTGATTTTCAAACTTCTGTTTACGATTATGCCAACGTTTTAAGTGCTTCTGAAAAAACACAATTAGAAGAAAAATTAATTCGTTACTCAGATTCAACCTCAACTCAAATTGTTGTTATTACCATCGAAAGCCTTAAAGGCGAAGATATTGGAATCCTGACACCAAAATGGGCGCAGGAATGGGGAATTGGACAGGCTAAAGAAGATAATGGTGTATTAATTTTATTGGCTAAAGCCGAAAGAAGAATCTGGATTTCTCCTGGTTATGGTTTAGAAGATCGTTTGACGGCAGGAATTGGCGGCGAAATTACCAGAAATATTATTATCCCTGAATTTAAAGCAGGAAGTTATTACCGCGGACTTGATAAAGGTGCGGATGCACTTTTTGATGTCTTTAAAGGAAAATATAAAGGTGAACGCAAACAGTCTAAAGGAAACGATTTCCCAATACTGCCCTTTATTGTTATTGTTGTAATTGTTTTAATTTTACTTTCAAGAGGCAAAAGAGGCGGTGGAGGAAATTCTGGCAGCAATGGCGGAGGCCCAAGCCTGATGGATGTAATTCTTTTAAGCAGTCTTGGCAGAAGCAGCGGCGGTGGATTTGGAGGTTTTGGAGGCGGATCATCTGGCGGAGGCGGAGGCTTCGGCGGTGGATTTGGCGGAGGCGGATTCTCTGGAGGAGGTTCTGGAGGAAGCTGGTAGAAAAGAAAAAAGTTTTCAGTCACAGTTTTCAGTTAACAATAATTAATAATTTCATACTTTTACAAATTACAATTCAATATAGATGTTATCACATAAAGCAAAATACGCCCTTAAGGCCTTACTTTATTTAGCAGAACAAGACGAAAATCACATTTCCAGAACTGTGGAAATTGCTGATGGCGCTAATATTCCTAAAAAGTTTTTAGAACAGATTCTATTAGATCTAAAACGAGGACGTTTTGTAAGCAGTAAGCAGGGAAAATTTGGCGGATACTATTTGATAAAATCCAAAAATGACATCACTCTGGCAGAAATTCACCGATTATTTGACGGTGCAATTGCACTTTTGCCATGTGCTTCTTTAAATTTTTACGAGCCTTGTTCTGATTGCAAAACCGAGTCTGAATGCAGTCTGCGTCACGGTTTAATGCTTATTAGAGACAAAACTTTAAAGGCAATGGAAGGCATCACAATCGCCTCATTAGTAAAAAAATAAAAAAATATTTTCTAATTCCTAGTAAATCGATAGAATTAATATTTATATTTGCATAAAATATTTAACTAACCATTTACAAAATTTTTAACATGAAAGTACATTTTAGTTCATCAGGTGTCACAAAACTTTTGCAAAATAACCAAACAAAGCTTTCTGCTTCTGTAAAAAGAAATTCATCTATGATGTGTATATGTTGATTTAAAAAAAATTTATTTTAAATTCTACTAATCACATATACTTAATATAAAAATGAAAACATCAATACAAAATATCTTTACAATATTATTCTTTTTAACCTTCTCTATCTCATTCGCTCAAAATATTGAAGGTATAGTTACAACAAGTGAAAATGTTCCTTTAGAAGCTGTAAACGTAGTAGTTAAAGGAACTACAAATAGTGCTGTTACTGATAACAGCGGTAAATTTATAATCGATTCTAAAGGAAGACTTCCATTAACTCTTTTAATTCAGTATGTAGGATATACAACTGCTGAAATCGAACTTACAGCAATTCCAGCAAATCCGCTTCAGGTTGCACTTAAAGAAGAAAACGAACTTATTGAAGTTGTCGTTTCTTCAAGAAGAAGAATCGAAAAAGTTCAGGATGTGCCAATCGCTATTTCTGTAATTACAGGAAAACAAGCAGAACAAACCGGAGCTTTTAATGTAAACCGTATTAAAGAATTAGTTCCTTCTGTACAGCTTTATTCTTCAAACCCAAGAAATACAGGTATTAATATTCGAAGCTTAGGTTCGCCTTTCGGGTTAACAAACGACGGAATCGATCCGGGTGTTGGTTTTTATGTTGATGGTGTTTACTATGCTCGTCCGGCTGCCACTACTCTAGATTTTATTGATGTAGAACAAATCGAGGTTTTACGCGGCCCTCAAGGTTCTTTATTTGGAAAAAATACAACTTCGGGAGCTTTCAATATTACTACCCGCAAACCAAGTTTTACTTCTGGTGCTGATTTTGAGGTTAGCTATGGAAATTATTCTTTCTTACAGGCTAAAGCTTCTGTTACAGGTGCTCTAGGTAAAAAAGTGGCAGGTAGATTATCGTTTTCAGGGACTTCACGTGACGGTTTAGTTGACAATATTGCAACTGGAAGATCTACAAACACCTTAAATAATCAGGGAATTAGAGGACAATTGCTTTGGACTCCAACTGTAAATACAAATGTTATTTTTGCTGCTGATATTACAACGCAGCGCCCAGACGGATATGCTCAGGTTGTAGCTGGTGTTGCTCCAACACAAAGAGCAGCTTACCGCCAGTTTGACGCCATTATTGCCGATTTAAATTATCAATTACCAAGTTTAAATGCTTTTGACCGTAAAATTGATCAGGATACACCTTGGCGTTCTAATCAGGACATGGGAGGTTTCTCTTTAAATGTTGATACAAAAATTGGAGGCGGAACTCTTACTTCTACTACAGCATGGCGTTTTTGGAACTGGGATCCGTCAAATGACCGAGATTTTACAGGATTACAAGTTTTGGCTAAATCTCAAAACCCTACAAGACAAACACAAATTACACAAGAGGTTCGTTACGCAGGACAGATTACTTCTAAAATAAGCGGTGTTGCCGGAGTATTTTTTATTGACCAGACATCACAGACTGATGGAACTGAAGAATCTGGAAATGCACAATGGAGATTTTCTCAAAGCACAACAAGTAACTTATGGAAAACACCGGGGCTTTTTGAAGGATATGGAATTAAAACTGATGCAAGAATCAGAGCATCGAGTGCTGCTGTATTTGGACAAATTGACTGGGCAATTACAGATCGTTTACACATTTTACCTGGTTTAAGATATAATTTTGATAAAAAAGATGCGCATTACGCACGTACAACATACGGAGGTTTACAAACAACAGATCCACAGTTATTGGCTTTGAAAAAACTGGTTTATTCTGATCAGGCTTTTGATTCAAGTACTGACAATACTGACTTTTCTGGAAACATTACAGTTACTTTTAAAGCTTCAGACAAAATCAATGCTTACGGAACTTTTGCAAAAAGCTACAAACCAGTTGGTGTAAATGTTGCCGGACTTCCAACTAACTCTGCTGGTCAGCCGTTACTTGATCTTGCTGTAATTAAGCCTGAGAAAGTATACCATTATGAAGTGGGAGTAAAAACTTCTCCTTTTAGAAACTCAATTTTCAATATTGCATTATTTAAAACCGATATTAAAGATTTTCAAACTAACGTTCAGGCAGCTGAATTGGGTGTAAACCGTGGTTATCTCGCCAATGCTGATAAAGTACGTGTACAAGGTGTAGAAGTAGACGGAAGTTTTGTTATAAGTCCAAACTTAACAATAAACGGTGCTGTAACTTATACTGATGGTACTTATGTGAAATTTACAAATGCACCGCTGCCATTAGAAGAAACAGGAGCTCCAGTATCTTTCAAAGATGTTTCAGGAACTAATCTTCCGGGTGCTTCAAGATGGGCAGGATCATTAGGCGGTGAGCTTTCTGATAATGCAAGATTTTTTGGAAACGCAGGAAAAGTTTTCTTAGCTGTTGATTCTTATGCACGTTCTGAATTTTCATCAAGCCCTTCGGCTTCAAAATATTTAGTCGTTCAGGGTTATGCAATTTTTAATGCCCGCTTAGGTTTCCGCGCATCACAAGGTTTGTCTGTTCACTTCTGGGGTCGTAACCTTTTAAACAAAGATTACTACGAACAATTATTGCCTGCAGGTGGTAACGCAGGACAATATGCTGGTGTATTGGGAGACCAAAGAACTTACGGAATTACATTGAAATACAGCTTATAAACATACAAAATAAAAGCTAAAAACTAAATCAACGGGATATGTGTAAAGCATATCCCGTTTTTTTTGTTCTCCAAAAACCTAAATCAAACTCTCCATTTGATTTAGGTTTTTTTATTATAAAAATCTCCCATTAAACAATACTTACACCCCTCCCAAAAAATACCCTATTTTATTATACTTTAAACTTTTAGGGGCATTTTAGGAAAATTCTACATAATAAATTTGCTCTCGTTTTACAGCATTTACACAATTCACTAAAAATCAATTATTTAAAAAGAAATAAATTCTTGATTAATAACTATAAAAAAACATCATGATTGTTTACGGAACACGAACAGTAAAAACAAAAAAAGAGCAGACAAACAATATAACCTGTACAGGATGCGGGAAAAACAATACTACTCAAATTCAGTATTATCAAAAATACTATCATATTTGGTTTATTCCTATGATACCTTTATCCCGCTCAGGTGTAACGGTATGCAACAGCTGCGGATATAGTAGTGATGATCATACTATGCCAACTTCTTACATAGAGGAATATAAGACAAAACTTCCAAGTCCTAAAATATGGTTCTTCACTGGTCTTATTATTTCTATAATAATCACAATAATAGTTTACTGGAAAAAACATTAAATCATTTCACACTTCTTGTTAAACTTCTACCACAAATAAACATCATGAAAAAGACATATAACTCTAGTTCATTAAACAGCAATTTATTAATGGCTGCTGCTATATTATGCCTGACAATTGGTGCTGGTTGTTTTTTCATTTTATTTAAGTATTCTGAACAAATGCCAGAATTAGCAAATGAGTCAAAAAAAAGCCTTTTTCTTTTCCTAATTGGCGGTATTTTCTTTTTTGTACTATCACGCAAAATACTCCCAAAAGAAAGTTTTGAACTTTCAGAAACAGATATTACAGTTATCAATCGAAAAACCAAAGAAAGAAAACAAATCCTTATTAGGGATATCAAAAACGAAGTAAGCTTTTACAGCGGCAAAATGTCTTTATTACATCTTGGCTTTCAAAAAAATGATGATGATGAGTGGCACATTATTGATCCGCAGGTGAAAAATTATATGGAATTAATACAGAATTTTAAAAATCTTTATCAAAAACAACGTACGCCAATTTTAATTCAACAGCAGGACAACGGAAACGATATTATTTTTAAAACATCATCAGACAATAATCCAACTATGAATCAAATGGTTCATGACCCACTTTCAAGATTAAGCAAATACAATAAAAATATACTCGTATCCAAGACAAAAGTAATGATCAATAATAAAGACTTTTTCTTTACTGATATGCAGACTGCTTCTATTACTCATGATGGTAATATTGTAGCATTCAACAAAAGCGGTGATGAAATGTTTGTGATTTTTTATTCGCAGATAACAAGCCCTGATGTTTTTTTAGAACTTCTAAAAAACGGTTTACAAATACCTACTGCATAATTCATTCAATAACGAAAATTTTGCAATTTCATAGACAGGCATATTTTCTTTTGAACAAATAGAATTTAAAATTGAAAAAGATAAAATACTTAAAAGATAATTTTTTAAAACCAATTATTAAACATTAAAATGAACAAAATGAACAAAGTAAAACAGTTTTTTAACCTAAGTGCAACTCTTGTATTAACAACATGCTTTTTATTAACCGGATGCAAAAAAGGAAACACTGCTGATACAGCAAGTGAAACTACACGTTTTATAAATGGTACTTATGCTATTATGACTATGCAGAATCAAGGAGACTACAATTTAGTTGGCGGTCAGGACAGCAGCATGAAAGAACCTATAAAACAAATGCTGCAGCAATACTGGTCAATATCTGATTTAAATTCAGGAATGAAACAAGTTCAGGAACTTACATCTAAAAATGGAATGCACAGCAAAGAATTTGTTGACCAAGTAAAAGAACTTGGTATTGATAAGATGAGTAAACAAGAGTTTGAAACTAAACTAGCTGCTATTACAGATCCTGAGCAAAAAATTCATTTACAATTATTATATGATGCTTATACTGATCTTGGCTATAATGCTATTTTAGGATGGGATCTTGGCAGAGCTAACTTCTTGTTAACTAGTTTTTATGTAGCTGGTTTTAATGATGAAAATACAGCTTTAGACAAAGCATTAGAAGTTTCAAAACGTATTCAAAAAACTTTTAAATCATGGGATGAATACAACAGAAGCTACATGTATGGCTATTTATACTGGAGTAACGAAGATCCTAAAGACAGCTCATCAAAATACGCTGAACGTCAAGGATTTATTTCTGAATTAAAAAAAGATACAAAAAGTCCATTTCAGGTAAAATGGGATACGAAATTAGAAAAAGACTGGAAATAATCCTTTAATATTTACACACAAATAAAATGAGCAATACAGTTCATGGCGTAAGCCTACCAGAATATGCAGCCGCAATTGGTGCTTTGACAACTCAGTCAATTGATACTGATGCTGTACTTAAAGCCCTAAATATCACTTCTGAACAGTGGACAGAAGTATGTACTAAATATCAATTTGCTGCCTTGCAGGATATGGGCACATATATGCAATATTACAGTAATCCGGCGTTATGTCCTAAATTCAATTATCTTGCTGGTAATGAACAAATAAACAGCAACGCTGAAGCTAATTCAAGCTTTACTCAGCTAATGAATAATTTTTCAGGATTATTTGGCGGTGGTGATGACGATGATGACGATGACGATTTCGAAAACATTGAACCTGTACCTGATGACAAAAAAGAACTTCTTTCTATTGGTTCTATAATATTGCACCAGCATCCTACAGCTACATTTGAAATCAACGGTTATAAAAGTGATTTAAAAGAAATGCTTGAAAATGCCTGGAATATTACAGATCATGAAGATGCAGTTGAAATATTGGAATGGCTGAAAGATGAAGGTCACAGAGGAGAAGATGCAGAAATTGACGAAGATACTGAAGATGACATCAAAGAATATGAACAGGCACTGGCTCCCGCTCTAAAATTAAACATTGATGAAGACGGAAATCCAACTGACATTGATTCATGGGATATTGAGCGTATAGGTTCTGTAGCAAGATATTGTTATGCTGCCGGATATATAGACCAGCAAACTTGTTTACAATATTTGGAAACTGCCAGAAAAATGGCAAAAGAAAGATATAATAACTGGTCTGAGTATGCTGCTTCATTTATGACTGGCCGTGCATTTATGTACGGAGGCAGCCCTATAGACTTTGCAACCGTGATATTAGAAATGCTAAGCAGTAAAAAGAGCATTTGGAATACTTATCCATTAAAGTAGTTCTTATATTTCTTTTTACATGATTATTTTTTAGAGGGGCTTATAGTCCCTCTTTTTCCAACAGCTATATACTAGATTTTTTACTGTATTAAAAGATAAATAATTGCATAATTTAAAAATACAATGAACAATAACAACATACAAGAAATCCTTTTACGAGAACATAATCGTGATAAAAAATTAACCTATTATGCTTTCGCTCTTTATGCAGTAATCGGCATTGTGGTTATAAGTGTTTTATCTAATGTTTTCCTGTCTCGCTTCAGTGGAAATGAAAGTACAACAAGTACTCCTATTTATTACAAATTGATCATACCTATCATTCTTATTGCATTTGGATTTTCAATATTTAAAAAAATAAAAACACTTAATAATCGTCATTTATTAATAGAAAAGCTTTTTAATGATTTAAACGCAGGAAAAAAAGCTGCTTCAATAACACAATTTGTTGATTACAAGATAACATTACCGTTAGGCAAAATCAGAGTCAGGCTGTATCCTATAAATTTCGTTTGTTTTTCAATACAAAATGAAGTCTACAATTTACCTGTACCTCCAGGTATAGAACCGGACTTTAAGGTTTTATTGAGCGGTGTAAATATTGATCATGTAAACAATCTAAAAGAAAATCTTAATAGTGATAAGGTTATTGAAACTATCGAATCTGTTCCCTTAAAAACAATTCCTGAATTTAAGAAGTATGCTGATGCTGAATTGGCTCCTGAACTGGAAAACCTTGAAAAAAGCCGAAAAAAAGGATTGAACCTTTATATCATTGGAATAATTTTTTGTGTTTTGGTAGTTGGCGGATTCATGTTCTTCAATTATACAAAAGCAGCCGATCTTGCCAACAATCCAGAAAATGCTTCTTCTTATACAAGTTCTATTTTTATAGTATTTGGAATACTTTGTGCCATAATTTATCTGGTATACATACCAATTATGAAGAAAAGATATAAGCAGATTGGAGATTCAGGAGAAAATTACACTTCATTTAAAGAGCAGATTTTCAAGAAAATGATTGCTTTTATCAATCCGTCTTTTCAATATGTAGAGCATGGCTATATTGGAGCAAGAGAATTACACGAACTAGATATATTTAGAGATAAAAATTATGATGTTACAGGAAATGATCAAATACTTGGCAGCTATAATGGGGTTCCATTTCAATATTGTGACTTGTATATGAGCCATACACCAACTTTTCGTTTACAAAACGAATCGCCTGAAGAAGTTTTTTCCGGACAATTTTTTATGGCCAAATTCAATAAAACATTTAGTACACAAATTGTAATTTCTCCAAAGGCCGGAATTTCAGAATTTATTATTGGTAATTCTTTTTCTTCTAATATAGTGAAGCCTTCTGCTAAGATAATGCTGGAAGATCCAGAGTTTGCAAAAATGTTTGATGTATATGCTAATGATCAGGTAGAAGCACGCTATATTTTAACACCAGCCACTATGCAGAACATTAAAGATATTGCACATAAAGCAAAAGGAAGTCTTTTCTTCTTTTTTATAAACAATAAAATAATTGCGGCAAACAATAATCGAATAAACAAATTTGAAACTGGAGTAACTACCAAATTAAATCCAGAATTACTTGTTTCCTTTTATGAAGATTTATACAAACAATTTTCAATTATTGATGATCTAAAACTGAATATCAATATTTGGAAACAACAAGCTAATTAAAAACATTTACATTATGACAGCAATAATTTTAGGCATCGTTGTAATTGCCATAATCATATTTATAATTTCTGTTTACAACTCACTAAATGTACGAAGTAATCAAATTCAAAATGCATTCTCGTCTTTAGATGCTTTATTTATAAAACGAACTGAGCTTATACCTAATCTTGTAACAATTGTAAAACAATATACAAATTACGAAAAAGACGTATTAGAAAAAATTACACAATTACGTCAATTAAAAGCGGATACAACTGAATATAAAGCAGATAGTGAAGCCAGTCAAATGATGAAACAAATCATGCTGCAAGTAGAAAATTATCCTGATTTAAGAGCAAATACTCAATTTTTGAATTTGCAATATTCATGGACTGAATCTGAAGAACAAATAGCCGCCGGCCGTCGCTATTTAAGTGCATCTATTACTGATTATAATAATAGGCTTAGTACTTTTCCGGGGAATGTAATTGGTTCAAAATTTGGATTCAAAAAGCATGAATGGCAAATGGCAGCAGAAGCGCAACGCCAAAATGTAAATGCAGAAGAATTATTTAACAAATAATACATTCGAATAAAAAGAAACAGAAAACGAGATGTAAAGTATTTACATCTCGTTTTTTTATGTCCAAAATCACAAAAAGCTTTTAAAAACAAATTTTATTCTACATTAAATTAATCCTTCTTGTATATATTCGCAGCCTCAATCGAATAGATGAAGATTTTCAAATTACTATTTATTTTAGGGCTTATAAGTCCTTTTTTATCGGCGCAGAATATAAAGAAAACAGATCAGCAGACACTGACCTGGATTCGGTATTATAATATTCTTCCTTTAAGCGAAAAATGGGCTTTGCATTCTGAATTTGATAATCGCAGTTTTGTAAATCCAGTTCATCAAAATCTATTTGTTATACGAGTACAAGGCCGATACCGAGCCACTGAAACTATCGATTTGGGCAGCGGTTTTGCATACTTTAACGTAAACACACAGGATCCAAATATTGATCCTGACTTTTCGATTCCCGAATATCGCACACAACAAGATATTACTTTTATAAACGATATTGCAAAAATTACTTTTCATAATCGATTTCAGATCGAAGAACGTTTTACACAAAAAGCAACACGAACAGAATTACTTGACGATTTCTCCTTTGCATTCCGGTTCCGTTATAGATTACAATCTACTTTTGATCTTTGGAAAAAGGAAAAACAGAGTCTAAAAGCAACAATTTCTGATGAAATTTTATTGAATTACGGAAAAGATAACAAACGAAATACATTTGATCAAAATCGTTTTTATGCTGCGCTTCGCTATCACATTAATCCTAATATTGGTTTAGAATTAGGTTATTTAAAAAGTTTTCAAAGACGCACAAGCGGTGTAGATTTTTATGACCGTGATATCATCAGGTTTACTTTTTACCATAAAATTGATCGCAGATTTTAATAAAAAATCCTAAATCAAATTTGCAATTTGATTTAGGATTTTTTTATTCTATTCCTTTGTCCCTTTGAACCTTTGTCCCTTTGTCCCTTTGAACCTTTGAACCTTTGTCCCTTTGAACCTTTGTCCCTTTGAACCTAAAAGAAAACTTAATCTCTCGGTCTTCTCTTTCCTCCTTTTTCAGACCCTGTAAAGTTTCCTATTTTATAAGCCAGAGAAAACATTACATAACGTCTTAAAACCGTATTTTCTTCATCGCGGATTGAAGTTGCCGAAATGGTTCTTGTTGCACTTAAATTTTGATTTAAAACATCATATACTTTTACTTTAGCATAAAGTGTTTTATTTAAAAATCCATACGACAAACTCGTATTCCATAAATAAAAATCTTTTTTAAAGTCGCCTGAAATATTTGAATTATAAGTATAACCAAAATCATTTCCGAAGATTAAATTTTCTGGCCAGTAAGTTGTAGTTTGTAAATTGATTCTGTGTACAACATTTGAAGTAGCATCTCTCGAATAATTCTCGTATTTCGACTGGTTGTAGGATAAATTATAAGATGGTGCAATCGTCAGAACATCTCCATAATCGTATGATAAATATACTTTTGGCGTAATAGAAGTCGATTTTGCATTATACAAAACAGCATTTGTAAAACCTTTATCAAAAGTATAACCAGCATTTAATCCTAATCCGTAACGCAGTGTATGCGCGCCAGATTTTATAGACTGGTTCCAGTTTGCTCCAATCGAAGCATTATAAACACCCGAAATATTTACATACGTTGTCGTTCTTTTTCCGCTTTCATCATAAATTGAAGTCGAAACAATATCATTATCATAATAATCTCCTTTTATGTACAAGCTATACCCAGAACGAGAACGAAAATCGTAATTTCTGTAATTAAAATTAATACTGTTTTTTTCTACAGGATGCAGATCAGGATTTCCGATAATGGTATTCAATGGATTATTAAGATTTACAACCGGCATTAATTGTGCAGCCGATGGCAGAGTATTAGAATAATCGTATTTGAATGATAGATTTTTAGAACGGTCAAATTTATATCGCAGTACCGCTGTTGCAAATGGTAAAGCATATTTTTTACTTAAATCTGTCGCATTATTCAAATACAGTGAGTGATTATCAAAATTTACAATCGATGTTCGGCTGTCAAGGTTAAGCGTAAATTTATTTTTTTGAAGCGTAACTCCAACTTTTGGCGTAACCGAGTTTTGAATTGAACTTGTATAATTACTCAATGCTAAATTAAGATCGGTATATTCTTGTGTATCTGGATCAAAATTAAAAGTTCTTTCGTCGTTTGAAGTACTTTTCCAATCAAAATTAGATCCAAATCGTACTCGAAGCGAATCTGTTATTGGCTCAGTATATTCAATATCTGCCGAATAAGAATCGCTGGTGTTTTTCTTTTTTGTAGTTTGATTTCTTTCATCATTCGGCTGATTGTCCTGATAGAAAATCGTTTCCGAAAGATTTAAACCATCTGCCGTATTGTTAGTGTTGTTATTGGTAAAAACAAAACTAAAATTTCGAGATTTCTTTTCGAAAGATTTATTAAAATTGATTGTGTTTCCAAAATTGGTATTATCACCTTCAGAATATGATTTTGAAGTACTTCTGTTCAACTCGTTTCCATCTTCATCTTCAGAAAAGCTAGACGAAGTCGAATTACTGTTGGTTCTCGATTGATTCAATTTTGGTGCTACAACCAATCGAATACTTGGACTGATTTTATACTCTAATTCAAAATTGACGTTATTTCCTGTACTTTCATTTCTTGTTTTAGCTTCGGCCTCGGTTATAATATTTCCGGTTGGTAAAAAACTAAGCTGGTTTGATTTACTGTCGTTGTTATTAATGGTATTTGAGAAATTGTAACTTCCCATAGCCAGCAGTTTTTCAGTCCAGTCATCAGAGTAATTAACTCCCACTAAATTTGACTGCGTAATTCCTTTTCCACTAGAACCAGAGCTTGTACTTCCTCCTCTTCCGCTGCTATTTCTTCCGCCTCCCATATTATCAAAAACATCGTCCATTGAAAATCCGGTCGAATTGATATTGTTTGACGAAGCCAGTAAACTTATTTTCTGCTTGTTATTAAAATAATTCAGATTCACATTGGCTTCATAACGATCATCGGTACCATAACCGCCCATTATTTTTCCAAAATATCCTTTGTTTTTCTTTTCATCAATAGTAATATTAATACTCGAAAAATCTGAAGTTGATTCTTGTTTAGAAAGCTCTTCTTTTTTGGTTTTAAAATCAGAAACCTGAATTTTTTTAATAATATCGGCCGGCAGATTTTTAATGGCAATCGCTCCGTCTTTATCAAAAAACGTTTTTCCGTTTACCAAAACCTGATTCACTTCTCGTCCGTTCACCGTAATTTTTCCGTCATTATCGACATCAAATCCCGGCAGTTGTTTTAATAAAGTTTCAACATTAGAATCCGGACGGACTTTATAAGAAGCCGCGTTAAACTCTAACGTATCTTTTTTGATAGTAATTGGCGCTGCTTCGGTTTTTATAACAACGTCATTCAGCGTATTTACATTTTCTATCATGTAAAGTTTTCCGAAATCTTTGTTTTCAGTAAGCCCCTTGTATTCTTCGTAATAGGTTTGATATCCCATATAACTCACCTTTAAAAAAACAGGCTTTTCATATTTTTTGATATCCATTCTAAAAGCACCATTTTTATCTGTAGTGGCGTATTCGATAACGGTAGAATCTTTTATAGTAGTAAAATAAACAGTTGCCATTTCCAGAGGCAATTGTGTGTTAACGTCTAAAACGGTTCCTCTAAGTGTAACGTCGTTTTGTGCATTGGCAGTCAAAACAAAAAGGAATAAAAACGATAAAAATGAATAAATCTTGGTCATAAAATTGGGTTAGTTAGATTAGTTAGACTACAGAAAAAACAAAAGGTTTAAAATTTTATTTTTTAATTGTAGTTTTTACATTTATTCAAATAACGTGCCATTAAAATTATCATATAAAAAAAGTCCCCTTTTTTGGGGACTCTTTTTTATTATTTCTCTCTGATATAAATATCGATTGGCACTCCTGCAAAATCCCAATTATCACGAATTTTATTTTCCAGATATCTCTTATATGGTTCTTTTACATATTGCGGCAGATTGGCAAAAAATACAAACTGAGGAGTCTGCGTTGGCAATTGCATGCAATATTTAATTTTTACATATTTTCCTTTCATTGCCGGCGGCGGATATGCTTCGATAACTTTCAGCATATATTCGTTGAATTTTGAAGTAGAAATTCTTTGCTTTCTGTTTTCAAAAACCTGAACCGTAGCTTCTAATGCTTTTAATAAACGTTGTTTCGTTAAAGCCGAAACGAATAAAATAGGCACATCTGTAAAAGGCATTAATTCCTTGCGGATTTTCTCTTCGTAATCACGGCTTGACATGGTGTCTTTTTCAACTAAATCCCATTTGTTTACCAAGATTACAACACCTTTACGGTTTTTCTCTGCAAGCCAGAAAATACTCTGGTCCTGACCTTCAAAACCACGTGTCGCATCGATTACTAATATACAAACATCTGCATGCTCAATTGCTCTTACAGAACGCATTACAGAATAAAACTCTAAATCTTCTTTTACTTTTGCTTTACGACGGATTCCCGCAGTATCAACCAAGTTGAATTCGAAACCAAAACGGTCAAATTTTGTATCAATCGCATCACGTGTTGTTCCGGCAATATCGGTTACTATATAACGATCCTGACCAATTAAGGCGTTGATAAAACTAGATTTTCCTGCATTTGGGCGTCCTACCACAGCAAAACGAGGTAATTCTTCTGCTGCCTCTGCTGGTTCTGGTTTTTCTGGAAATGCATCAATTAAAGCATCTAATAAATCTCCAGTTCCGCTTCCTGAGATACTGGCGAAAGTATAATAATCTCCTAAACCAAGATTATAAAATTCTATAGCATCTTTTTCGCGCATAGCGTTATCTACTTTGTTTACAGCCAATAAAACAGGTTTTGTTACTTTACGAAGTAACTTTGCAACAGTTTCATCCATTGGTGTAATACCTTCTTCAACATCAACCACAAAAATAATAACATCGGCTTCGTCGATAGCAAGTTCTACCTGTTTACGAATTTCACCTTCAAATACGTCATCAGATCCGCGAACGTATCCTCCCGTATCAATGACAGAAAACTCTTTTCCGTTCCACTCGCTTTTACCATAGTTTCTATCACGGGTAACCCCAGATACTGAATCTACAATAGCTTCTCTTCTTTGTATCAGCCTATTAAAAAGGGTCGATTTCCCTACATTAGGTCTTCCTACTATCGCAACAATGTTATTATTCATTTTTTTTGAATTTTAGACTTTAGACTTTAAATTTCAGATCTTTAGCTGCCTAAAAACCGGATCACTAAAACCCTAAATGCCTTATTTAAATTTTTTGCAAAGGTAGTTAAAAAAGTGACTAAGTCACTATCCCGATAGCTATCGGGACCAAATACCTAAGTTTTTATCTTTTTTAGGAGCTATTCCTGCTATCCGTTTCAATCTTTTGTTCCGCTAAAGCTTCACAAAAGGATTTCCACTTCTATCAGGGCTAAGGCACCTATTTTCAAAAAGAACTTTCATTTAACGATTAAACAAATTAACGATTAACCGATTAAACAAAAGCCTATTGATTATACCCAAATCGTTTCAGCATATTGGCGTTGCTTCTCCAGTTTTTGTTCACTTTTACGTAAAGTTCAATGTGAATTTGTTTTCCGAAGAATTTCTCTAAATCAACGCGGGCATCTGTTCCTACTTTTTTCAAAGCTGCGCCCTTATGCCCAATAATGATTCCTTTTTGCGTATCGCGTTCTACCATAATTACAGAACGGATTCTGATAATCGTATCGGTTTCATGAAATTCTTCTGTTACTATTTCTACTGCGTATGGAATTTCTTTAGCGTAATTCAACAAGATTTTTTCACGAATCGTTTCGTTTACAAAGAAACGCTCTGGTTTGTCTGTTAACTGATCTTTAGGGTAATATGCCGGAGATTCTGGCAGTAATTGAATAATTCTCTCAAAAACTTCCGGGACATTAAAATTTTGAAGTGCCGAAATTGGGAAAATTTCAGCATTTGGCACTTTTTCTTTCCAAAAAGCAACCTGCTCTTCTAATTGTTCCTGATTTGAGTTGTCGATTTTGTTTAATAATAGTAAAACCGGGATTTTAGCATAAAAGATTTTTTTAAAGAAATCTTCGTCTTTTAAATTCTGCTCCCCTATTTCGACCATGTAAACTAAAATATCAGCATCTTCAAAAGCCGACTTTACGAAGTTCATCATCGACTCCTGCATTTCATAAGCCGGTTTTATAATTCCGGGAGTATCTGAAAGTACTATTTGAAAATCTTCGCCATTTACGATTCCTAAGATTCTATGGCGTGTTGTTTGTGCTTTTGAAGTTATGATTGATAATCTTTCTCCAACAAAGGCGTTCATTAGTGTCGATTTTCCAACATTTGGATTTCCGATGATGTTTACAAAACCTGCTTTATGTGACATTTGCATATTATTTATTTTGCAAAGGTAGTCATATCAAGTTAATACAGAAAATAAAACATTTTTTAAAGTTTTCGTTGGATTTCACAAAAATCGGCGTATCTTTGCACCCGAAACATCGCGGGATAGAGCAGTAGGCAGCTCGTCGGGCTCATAACCCGAAGGTCACAGGTTCGAGTCCTGTTCCCGCTACTAAGAAAAAAAGCTTCAGAGAAATCTGGAGCTTTTTTTATGTGTTTGATTTATTTAAAATGAATTGTTAGTGGAACTTTACTATTTACTGTTATGCCCATACTTTTTGCAGGAATCCATTTTGTTTCTAAAATGAATTCCTTTATTTTTTTTGTGTAATAAGCTGAGTACTTATAATTTTTTTTATTTTGAAACCTTAATTCAACATCTATATCAGTCACTTTACCATTTTTATGCAATATAAAATCCGCTGAAATCCAAGAATACTTATCTTTTTCTTTTCTAAATTCAAAATCTTCGGGATATTTTGCAATTTTAAAAAAATCGTTTTTATAATTTTTAAAAAAGTCTTTATAACTCTTATCATTTGGATATCTAGATATAGTATCACATTCTTCAAAAGCATAAATTTTATTTAGATTGTTTTCTACATATTGTTTTTCAGCAATAGTACGTAAAGAATCTATGAATTTTTTTCCATATCGCTTGTCTATTTCTTGTCGCATTTTATATGCATAACAATTTTGTAATTCACCTGGAACTGTACAATAAGAAACAGCAGAGCCAACACCAATATTATAGTTCGAAAGTAATTTGTTCATTTCCTTATTACTTCGATATTGCACTACCATTCCTAGATAATGGAAATAAGTTAATTTATTTTGTTTGATATCTTTTTCGGCATTTTTAGTTTCTGTCTTGCAAATTGAATCCCAATACTTATTTATTGTGTCTTCTTTTGGAGTTTGATTTTTTTTAGCTTGATTTTGAGGAGTTGATTTTCCACAACTAATTAGAGTCAGAAATATTACAAAATATATTATTTTCATTTGTTTCATTTTTTATAAAAACATTGTCTAACTTATTTATTTGCGCTACAAAACCATCAAAATTCGGGTCGATAGGTATAAATATCAAGTATTATTTATTTTCAAATTTATAATTTTTCCATTATAAATAATCAAAAGTACTTTTAATTAGATTTATGCTTTTTGGAACTTATACTAAAAGACTATACAAACACAAAACATAGAAAAAAATTAAGATATACATGCCAAATACGGTAATAATCCAAGATAATTTGGCTAGATATTGAATATTTCCCATTACTAAAATAAAAGCTTCAGAGAAATCTGGAGCTTTTATTGTTATATCTCGTTGTCCTAATCTTTCAAATTGACATTCCATATTTAGATATAATATCTGACAAAAAGTATATTTTCGGGATATTTTTTTATCTTTGAAATTCAGGTTTTTTTAATAGAAATGGCTTTATCTTTGAGCCTAGAAATCAAGATTCATTTATGGAACAGAAAATTCATCAGGGAAGAAACGTAAAACGTTTTAGAGAAATGCTCAACATAAAACAGGAAGCTTTGGCTTATGATTTGGGCGAAGACTGGAGCCAAAAAAAGATTTCTTTGCTGGAACAGAAAGAAGTAATTGAGGATAATCTGCTTAAACAAATCTCTTCAATATTGAAAATTCCTGTTGAAGCTTTTCAAAACTTTGATGAAGAACAAGCCGTAAATATTATTTCCAATACGTTTAATATTGAAAAAGATGCTTATATCGGAAATTCTAAACCTGTATTCAATATCAATCCATTGGATGAATTAAAAAAACTGCACGAAGAAAAAATTGCTTTGTACGAACGCATGCTAAAAGAAAAAGATGAAATGATGGCAAGACTTGAAAAGCTATTAACGAATAAATGATTTTTAAAATACAGAAGAAAACATACAAGAATATTCCCTCAAAAGAATATTTTTTCACTTTTTTTTAAATTATTTTTTCTCAATAAAATTTTCTTCATTGGCTCTTCTAAAACTAAACAACAAATTATATATCAAATAAATACAAATTTATTAATCTTACTTATTAAAGAAAAACGATCATCAAAAATGATCTTTCAATAAAATTATTTTAAAAATTTTTCTCAAAATCCTTTGTACATCTCAAAAATAGTTGCACTTTTGCACCCGCAATAACAAAGCAGGTCCGTTCGTCTATCGGTTAGGACGCCAGGTTTTCATCCTGGTAAGGGGGGTTCGATTCCCCCACGGACTACAAAAAGCTTCAGAGAAATCTGGAGCTTTTTTTGTTTAAAATAATCTGCTCTAAATATCAGTTATCAAAACTGAATTTTCAATCAATAAGTCTCTGAAAAAAGCACAGAACATTTTTTTTTCAAAAACAGCACCATAACCCAGCTTAGTTTATTTACCTTTGCACCCGCATTGGTTTAGCTGCAACTTTTCGAGGGCAGCTAACGAAGAGGGAATCAGGTGCAAATCCTGAACAAGCCCGTTACTGTAAGTTCCATGCAACATTTTGACAGACAAAAAAGCTTTTTGAGGCTTTTAAAATCTAATCTTTTGCCACTGCATTTTTCATCAAATGTGGGAAGGCGGTTCAAAATGGGAATAAGTCAGGAGACCTGCCACTGCAAATAAATTCAGGCTTTCGCGGACCAAAGCTTTGAACAAGCGCAATATCAAACTAACATTTGATTTCGATTTTTTCCGTTTAAAACTATTTGTTACAAATAGACCATTTTTTTATGCACGTATGTAAACAAAGGCCGTTAAGCCTAATACATTGTGGATTTTGTTTTTTGCTTTGGATTTTGTTCTCAAATCCAATTTTGGCACAAAACCATCCCAAATCTAAAGAAGTTGATTCTTTAAAACCGCTTCCGTTAAACGAAGTTATTCTAACCGCAAGCAAACGCGAGTTCAGGATAGAGTCGCCTATGCCTGTCCAGATTTTATCTGGCAAACAGCTCGAAAACCTTAACAGTCTTTCTATTGCCGATGCGGTTCGTTATTTTTCAGGCGTACAGTTAAAAGATTACGGCGGAATTGGCGGTTTAAAAACCATTAACGTCCGCAGTTTAGGAAGCGCTCACACAGCAGTTTTTTACGATGGAATGACGGTTGGAAATGCTCAAAACGGACAGGTTGATTTAGGAAAATATTCGCTTGATAATATTGAAGCCATCGAACTTTATAATGGTCAAAAGTCTACTATTTTTCAGCCGGCACGCGGGTTTTTCTCTTCTAATACTTTATTCCTAAAATCGAAAGTTCCCGTTTTTGAATCGGGTAAAAATGCAAATGTCAGAGCTTCTTTTAAAACCGGATCTTTCGGACTGGTGAATCCTTCTGTTCTTTATCAGCAAAAAATAACTTCTAAAACAGCTCTTTCATCAAATATCGAGTGGACGAAAGCCGATGGAAAGTACAAATACAGGTATCAGAAAAAAGACGGCTATGACACAACAGCCGTTCGTCAAAATGGAGATATAACCGCTCTTCGCGCTGAATTAAACCTAAATACAAAGTTTGGAACAAACGGACAAGCCAATCTTAAAGCCTATTATTACGATTCTGAAAGAGGTCTTCCTGGCGCTATTTTAGCCAATCGGTACGAATATGTACAGCGTCAATGGGATCGGAATTTCTTTATTCATGCTTCGGTACAAAATTCTTTTTTCGAAAAACACGAAATGCTGGCAAATGTAAAATTCAGCCGTGATTACAGCCGTTACATCGACCCGGATTATAAAACTCTTGAAGGGGCATTAGACAATAAATATTACCAAAACGAATTTTACGCTTCGATTGTTAATCTCTACAACATAAAAGACTGGTGGAAAATGTCTTTCGCTGCCGATCTTTCTATAAATACACTCGATGCTAATTTATACCATTTCCCCTATCCTACCCGATATTCTTATTTAGGAGCACTTTCGAGCGAAATGCATTGGAAACGTCTGGATATTCAGGCAAATTTACTGGGCGCTTATATTGATGAACAAGTCAAATATTACCAGCAGGGAGACAGCCAGCATGTTTTTTGTCCGGTTGTATCAGCTTCTTTTCAGCCATTTGATGTAAAGAATTTTAGAATCAGAGCATTTTATAAAGAATCTTTCCGAATGCCGACTTTTAATGATTTGTATTACACTTTTATCGGAAACAGCTTTTTGCGCCCGGAATTTACAACTCAATATGATTTTGGAACCACTTATCTTATCGAACCTAAAAAGTTTTTACAATCGGCTTCATTTCAGGCAGATGTTTATTACAACCGCGTAAAAGACAAAATTGTGGCAATGCCGTCTTCTAATCTTTTTAGATGGACGATGATGAATTTGGGAGAAGTTGATATTCGCGGTTTAGAAATCAATACCAATTTGGTTTTTAAATTTCCTGAACAAATATTTTTAGACTTAGGCCTTAGTTATACCTATCAGCAGGCAATCGATATTACGCCAAAAGGCACTACTTATGGCGATCAAATTCCTTACACGCCTAGAAACAGCGGTACTTTAACTTCTTCTATTAACTGGAAAAACTGGAATTTAAACTACAGTTTTATTTATACAGGCGAAAGATACAGCCAGAAAGCCAATATTCCTGTCAATTATGTAAAACCTTGGTACACGAGCGACATGGCGCTTATCTGGAACGGAAAAATTGAAAAACTTCCTGTAAAAATAAGCGGTGAGGTCAACAATTTATTCAATCAATATTATGATGTCGTACTCAATTTCCCAATGCCGGGAAGAAATTACCGATTAAGTATGTCTATAAATCTTTAAACCAAAACAGCATCAACAATTAAAATCTCAATAATGAAAACAAATTTCAAATTTTGGCTTTTACTCGTATTCGCAGCGATTGCCTTTCAGGGATGTCAGGAAGAAGATCCCATTATTCCTGAAGAAGTGGTGGTTTTACCTCCGGAAACTGTTACAACAGTACAAGGTTTTTACCTTCTTAACGAAGGAAACATGAACATGAACAAAGCTTCGTTAGATTATTACGACTACGAAACAGGAACTTACAAACGCAACGTGTACGGACAGGCAAATCCTGATGCAACTTTGGGATTAGGAGATGTGGGGAACGACATTGGTATTTACGGTTCTAAGCTTTATACGGTAATTAACAACTCAAACAAGGTTGAAGTTATGGATGTGGTTACTGCAAAACGTCTTAAAGTAATTGATGCCAAAAACTGCCGTTACATAACTTTTGCCAACGGAAAAGCTTATTTAAGCGCTTACGACGGTGAAGTACAATTGGGTGAGAATTCCCCAAATGGTTTCGTTGCCGAAATCGACACCACTTCTCTTGCCATTACAAGAACTGTAAAAGTAGGTCGCCAGCCTGAAGAAATGGCAATTGTTGGCAATAAACTTTATGTTGCCAATTCAGGAGGATATAGTCCGCCTGATTATGAAAAAACCGTTTCTGTAATTGACCTAAGCACTTTTACCAAAATAAAAGATATTGAAGTTGCCATAAATCTTCACAGAATTGAAGCCGATGAAGACGGAGATTTGTATGTAAGCTCACGCGGTGATTATTTCAACATTCGCCCTAAATTATTTGTAATTGACACCAAAACAGACAACATCAAAAAAACCTTTGATATTGCCTGTTCAAATATCACAATTGCCGGAGAGAAGGCCTACATTATAGGCTCTGAATTCAGTTATGCAACCGGTGACTGGGCCATTAATTATTCGATGATTAATGTAAAAACCGAAACCCTTCTTTCTGAAAGTTATCTGCCAAAAGCGGTAAGCGACGAAATTGTAATGCCTTACGGAATTGCGGTAGATCCGGTTTCTTTAAACGTTTATGTAACTGATGCAGGAGATTATGTTTCGCCCGGAAAATTATACTGCATTGACAAAAACGGAAATACAAAGTTTACTGTTACCACAGGCGACATTCCGGCTCATTTTGCTTTTAAAACCAAAAAAACCATAATTAATCCATAACCTTAAATTTTTAAAAATGAAGAAAATTCTACTAGCATTGTCGGTTATCCTGCTTCTTTCAGGATGTTACAAAGACGATATTAACGATCTTAAAAACGACGTCAATGACTTAAAAAACAGAATGGCACAATATGAAAACCTGCTTGATGTTCTTAATAAAAGATTGTACGTTGTAAGTTATGAAACTAAAGACGGAAGCTATGTTATTACAATGAGTGACGGATCAAAACTAACGGTTCGCAACACTTCATCTTTCATAAAAATTGGAGAAAACGGAAACTGGTGGATCGACGGTGTTGATACCGGAACATCTGCTAAAGGACAAAACGGAGATAAAGGTGAAGCAGTAAAAATTACTATTGGATCTAACGGAAACTGGATTATCGACGGAACTGATACGGGTGTTTCGGCATCTGGGCAAAAAGGAAAAGATGCTGCTGAAATCATTTCGGTTTCATTGGCAAACGGAATCATGACTTTTACTTTTGCAGACGGACGCACCATCAGCATTAATGCAAGCGCTCCAGAAATTACTTTACCAAATCCAGCAGGAGGTTTTACTGTTGATAAAATGCAGTGGTTTAAAGTTGAAGCAAAAACAGCAAATGCTTCTGGCGCCACATACAAATGGCTTGTAAACGATCAGGAAGTAGCCTCAACTATTGATTTGTTTTATGTTTTTGCTAATGCAGGAACTTATAATGTTGAGTTTAGAGCTAAAAACGGTGTAGGCGAAAGTTCTAAAAATTTCACTTTAACTGTTGCCGAAAAAACATATTTAAACAGAATTACACGTGTTTTTGATTTCTTCCCGGCTCCAGGGCAATTTATCAATACACTGCCTGCTGCAACTGCTGCAGATACGGATGAAACAATGCGTGCAAAAGCAGAAACAGCCTTAACTACCGGAAGCATGGTAAGTTTAGGAGGATTTGGAGGCTATGTACAATTTGGTTTTGACCATACTATTATTAATAAAGACGGAGCCGATTTTGTAGTTCTTGGAAATGCTTTTACAGATTGGTCTGAGCCAGGAATTGTAATGGTGTCTTATGATGCAAACGGAAATGGAATTGCTGACGACGAGTGGTTTGAAATTGCAGGTTCTGAACACAACAAACCAACTACAATTAAAAACTACGAGATTACCTACTACAAACCAGAAACTGAACCTGCGAATGCAAACGAACCAAACTACATTCGCTGGACAGATAATCAGGGACAAACCGGATATCTTGCAAAAAATCAATTTCACAGACAGTCTTTCTATCCTTTATGGAAAGGAAATACAGTTACTTTAAAAGGAACTTTCCTAAAATCTAATATTTACGACAAATCAGGAACAGGAACAAACTGGGCAAATCCTGCTTACGAATGGGGTTATACAGACAACTGGGCTAATACAGATGCAAGAGGATATATCGATATCAGCTGGGCAGTAAATGCAAAAGGCGAATCGGTAAAACTAAAAGGAATTGACTTTATCAAAGTTTACAATTCAAATCGCGCTGAAGGCGGATGGTTAGGAGAAGTCTCAACCGAAGTTTCAGGATTTAAAGATCTAAATCTACCATAATTTAGAAATCATGTTTTTGGAAATTAAAGCCTCAGTTTTTCTGAGGCTTTTTTTTAACCATTCCCTAATCCAAAAACAGTCAGCACTTTACCAAAAACATGCACAAATTGTGAATATCTATTTGGTGATTTTCGGGATTTATTTTGCTGTAAAATCTATCTTTGGCATCCTTAAAAAATAGAAAAGATGAGCGCAATTTGGTACGAATGCAAAGTAAAATATAGAAAAACAGATGAAACTGGAGGCCAAAAAGTTTTAACAGAACCTTATTTGGTAGATGCTGTATCTTATACTGAAGCCGAAAAAAGAATTAATGAAGAAATGGCAGCTTATATTAGTGAAGAATTTAAAATCACAAATATAAAAGTGGCTAATTATGCCGAAATACATCCGTTTGAAAATGCCGATCGCTGGTTTAAATCAAAAGTTTCTTTAATTGCTTATGATGAAGAAAGCGGTAAAGAAAGAAAATCAAACATGTACATGCTGGTTCAGGCAAATGATGTTAGAGAAGCTTACGACAACACGATTCATGTAATGAAAAACACAATGGGAGAATATTCTATTCCTGCCATTTCAGAATCGCCAATTATGGACGTTTTCCCGTATTTCAGCGGTGAAGAAGAAGAAACTGAAATGCTCGAAAGATTCAATGCACTAAAAGCTTCTAAACCTGCAAAACCAGATGCAGAAATAGTAGACCACATGGAATTTGAAACCGCAGAAGAAGAATAAATTTTCTTAAAAATCCAAAAAAATAAGCTTCAGAGAAATCTGGAGCTTTTTTATTTTCTAACGATAACCCGTAAGCATTTTTCAAATTAAAATAAACCCTATATTCGTTATACAAAACCATTTACTAAACCAAAAGCTCCATGAACAAAAAAACACTAATCTTAATTGGGTTTATTATTCTAAAATTTGTCCTTCAATATGTTTTAATAAGTCCCGAATATGATTTGCAGCGTGATGAGTATTTACATCTCGATCAGGCGCATCATCTCGCTTGGGGTTATTTATCTGTTCCGCCTGTTACTTCATGGTTTTCGTATCTTATTTTACTGCTTGGAAATTCTGTTTTCTGGGTTAAGTTCTTCCCTGCCCTTTTTGGTGTTTTGACACTTATAATTATCTGGAAAACTATTGAGCTTTTAAAAGGAAATCTTTACGCTTTGGTTTTAGGTGCAATGTGCATCGTATTTTCATCACTTTTAAGAATCAACATGCTCTATCAGCCCAACTCATTTGATGTTTTGTGCTGGACGGCATTTTATTATATTTTGATACAATATATTATTTCCGAAAAACCAAAATGGCTTTATATTGGAGCCGTTGTTTTTGCTTTTGGATTTCTAAATAAATACAATATCCTTTTTCTCCTTATTGGGCTTTTACCGGCACTTATTCTTTCTAAACAAAGAAAAATACTGGCTGAAAAAAAACTATACTTCGCTTTATTTTTAGGATTGATTCTAATTTTACCCAATTTATTATGGCAGTATAACAATCAATTCCCCATCGTGCATCACATGAAAGAATTGTCTGAAACACAATTGGTAAATGTCAATCGTGCCGATTTTTTAAAAGAACAGCTTTTGTTTTTTATAGGTTCATTTTTTGTAATCCTTGCTTCATTTTATGCTTTGTTATTTTACAAACCTTTTGAAAAATTTAAGTTTCTTTTTGCTTCGATAATTTTTACAATAATTGTATTCTTATATTTTAAAGCCAAAGCCTATTATGCTATTGGTTTGTATCCTATATACATTGCTTTGGGTTCTGTTTTTCTTGCAGATATTTTAAACTCGGGATGGAAACGCTATTTAAAACCTGTTTTTATTGCACTTCCGTTATTATTTTTTGTTCCGATGTATTACTTGGCTTTCCCAAATAGAAGTCCCGAAAAATTAGTCGCCAAAAAGCAGACACATCGTTGGGAAGACGGAAAAGAACACAACTTATCTCAGGATTTTGCCGATATGCTGGGCTGGAAAGAACTGGCCCGAAAAACAGATTCGGTTTATGCTCTGTTTCCAAAATCAGAAAACACGTTGGTGCTTTGTGACAATTACGGACAAGCAGGCGCCATTAATTTTTATACCAAAAAAGGAATTAAAGCCGTTTCTTTTAATGCCGATTATGTAAACTGGTTCAATTTGAATGTGTATTACAAAAACTTAATTCGGGTTAAAACCTTTGAGGAAAATAGCAATGAATTTAAAGAAACAAGTCCGTTTTTTCAGTCGGCTTTTATAGCGGGCAAAATCACAAATAAATATGCCAGAGAATACGGAACAACCGTTTTTGTTTTTACCAATGCCAAAGTCAATATCAATAAAAGACTTCAACAGGAAATTGACGAAGAAAAAAATTACATCAAAGAATAACTAAATAATGTTAGATTTTTATCTCATAAAAGACGACCAAATTACTCCCGATTCACCAACAAAGCTTGAATTTATTGGACAACTTGGCAGTAAAACATTTAAAAATTTAAAAACTAAGGGAATTATTGAAAATCATTATGAGTATAACTCAGACTTTAGATGGAAGAGTGAACAAATAAAGCAAATTTGCCAAAATAATACAGCCCATAAACAACAAAACGATACTGATGTAAAACAATTATTTAAGATAATTGAAATCATTGACAATACCAATAGTGGGATTATTGCTTTTGGAGATTGAATATTTATTAGCTCTAAAAATATCAAATAAAATTATACCTATTAATGATTGATTTTACCAATATAGAATATTTAAAAAACGGAAATCCCAGACAAATTCAAGCGTATAAAACCCTGACAGAAAATAAGGTTTTAGAAATCCTGGCTGAATTTGATCCAATTCTGGCTGGCACAATTCCAATAAATATTGATATTGAAAACAGCGATCTTGATATTATTTGTTATTGGGAAAACAAAACTGATTTTATTACTAAAATCACTTCTGCATTTGAAAACAAAACCGATTTTAAAATTTGGGAAGCCAATATCGACGAACACGAATCTGTAATTGCAAACTTTAAAATAGAAGAGTTTGAAATCGAAATTTTTGGGCAGAACGTTCCAACTCAAAATCAAAATGGTTATAAACACATGGTTATTGAGCACAAAATCCTGCAATCGAAAGACGAAAACTTTCGATTAGAAATTATAAAACTTAAACAAAACGGTTACAAAACCGAGCCTGCTTTTGGAAAATTATTAGGTTTAAAAAACAATCCTTACAAAGAATTACTTGATTATCAAGTCTAGTTTCGTCAAGAACAAAAAGTAACCAACTACAAACCAAATCATTACAACAAAAACAAACTTAAATAAAAATATTTCACTAATTTCTTTGGATAACAGTATTTAGTGTGTATCTTTGCACCCGAAACATCGCGGGATAGAGCAGTAGGCAGCTCGTCGGGCTCATAACCCGAAGGTCACAGGTTCGAGTCCTGTTCCCGCTACTAAGACTAAGCTTCAGAGAAATCTGAAGCTTTTTTTGTATAAAACCAAAAACATCTCAAAATTGATAAATATTTGATTGGTTTTATTTGCGTTCTTAAGATAAAAAAACAATAATTTATTTAAAATTATAATATAATCGTAATAACAATGCTTAAAAGACAAAACCCCCAGATTCTATTCTTTATTCTTTTAAATTTATTTTTTTCCATTAATGTATTTTCTCAAAAAAGTATTTATGCTGGAATTGAAATTGGAAGAAGAGCTATAAAAGTTTCAGTTATTGATGTAAACAATATCAAAAAAGCTGACTATAAAATCCTTTCTTTCTGGACAGAAAGAATTCCTTTTGCTGATCATATTGCTGCATCAAACGCACTTCCTCAGGAAGATATAAACAGAGCAAGCGTTATTGTCAGCGATCAATTAAAAAAAATAAGATCTGAATATAAAATTCTTGAAGAAAACATCTTTATCGTTGCAGCTCCGGTTTTTCAATCTGCTCGTAATATTGATGTTTTAAAAAACAAAATCGCTTCTCTTACAAACAAACAACTTGAAGTTCTAGATGTTAACGAAGAAGCAAAAACACTTGTAAAAGGTGCTATTCCTCCGGTTGATTACGCTAATGCTTTCCTTCTTGATATTGGTGCTCAAACTACAAAAGGCGGTTATATCGATGAACTTAAAGACAACAAATTAGAGTTTATTCCTCTTGAACTGGATTTTGGAACAATGACACTTACAGATGCTGTACAAAAAACAGTTGTAAATCCATCTCAGGCAAACGATATGTCTGCTTATCAGGAAAAATCTTTTGACTTTAACTCTGTTCTTCGTAAAAAAGTAAAAGACTTATTTGACAAAAATCCTCTTTTATTCAAAAAAGATAAAATGTATTTGTCAGGTGGTGCTGTTTGGGCATTTTCTACTTTGTACTACAATGAAAACGTAAAAGAACATTATATTGCTTTAACTCTGCAAGACGTTATTGATTATGATGCAATTCTAAAAAATAATTTTGGTAAGTTTACTGCTCTTGCAAAAACCAATTCAGAAGCAGCAAGAGTTTTAAGCACTTACGAACAGAAATACTTAATCTCTGCAAACAATATTCTTGTTTCTTGTCTGGAAGCTATGCCAAACTTAGATACAAAGAAAATATACTTTGTAAAAGAAGGACAAGTAACATGGCTTATCTCATTTATAGCAGAACGTTCTAAAAAAGTAAACACTAATTTTTAAAACATTTCTGTTTTTACAATTTTTAAAAGGCTTCAGAAAATCTGAAGCCTTTTTTATTTTGGCTTTATATTAAACGAGTTGTTTTATTTCGCTTAGAAACTCAAATTCGTCTAAAGGAAAAAGCTGCAGCACTACTTCGAGCATTAGTGCGACATTAATAGATTGGTCTTTTCTTGTTTCCGAAATTTTATGCTCCTCATGTTCTAGTGCCAAAATACAAAGTTTCAGCATATTTGTTATAACACAGCCTAACTCATAATAATCTAATACTTTAACCTCTGCGGTATAACAATCTTTTTCATCTTTTGCTGGTTTTAAAGTATTTAGAAACTCTGTTGTGAGTTTTTTAATATCTTCTAAATTTTTAATTTCATTCATTTTTCATCAGATTAAAATTACATTTTTTATAAAAAACAAATTTGATGATATTCTAATTCAATTCGGTTATCTTATATGATAATCAAGAAAATAAAAAACACAAAAAAAACCGTCCTTAAAAAGAACGGTCTTATTAAATATTTTTAGAATTTCAGCTTACGCTCTAAACAAAGCATATTTATTGCAGTTAAACAAAACCTTATCATAAGGAACATAAAGAGAAACAATTTTCTCTGATGATTCTTCAAATTTTATTCCGTTATGTTTTCTAAATAAATAAATTTCTTTTAAACAGTTTGAAAGACTTTGGTGTATTTCACTTGTAAACGTTGGCAGTTTTTTATCTCCAACCAATAAATCAATTTGGTAATTAGAACTGCTTTTTGAAAGGTTGTTTCCAATAATTCTTAGTGTAAATGTTGTTGCCTTTCCGTATTGTTCACCCTGATATTGTAGTGTCATAATTTTAGAGTAAAAGGTTAATATTTTGTTCTCAGCTTAATTTAGAATTGAATCTAATTTTAAAGTTATAAAAAAAATTGACTGCTTTAAAACTAAAGTCAAATTTATTGATGCAAAGTTAAAATATATTTTAAAGTCCGGATAAATAAAAATAAAAAAGCCGTATTTCTACGGCTTTTTCGCAATTAACTAAATATATTTAATCAACTTGTTTCAACGAGTAAAATTCATTCATAAGCACGATTAATTTATGGTAATATTTTCATTTTTTCTTTCTTCGTTTATGTCCAGCAAAAATGGATTTCCATTCTCGTCAAACATTGTCATATTCAAAGAATCCAGCACAGTTAAACTTCTTGAGACCGAACCTTTGAATTTATTGTAAGAAAGATTCAATTCAGACAAGTTAGATAACTTTTCTAATTCTTTTGGAATCTCTCCTTCAAAATTATTGTTGAATAAACTCAGGTTTTGTAAAAAACTTAAATTCATAATATCAGAACTTAAATTACCCGAAAATTTATTACTATTTAAAAGAAGTACTTTTAAAGTCGAAATTTTATAAAGCGAATCAGGCAGTATTCCTTCGATTTCATTATCAGACAAACACAGAATTTGTAATTGATTCAACTTCCCTATTTCGGCTGATAATTCTCCTTTTAAATTGTTTTTATGCAAATCTACAGTTACTAAATTTACCAGATCAAAAAACTCTACAGGCAGTTTTCCCTGCAGATTATTATTGGATAAATTTAGAGCTGTTACTTTTCCGTTTTCAGTATGAACTCCATACCATGTTGAAACTGACAACGATAAATCCCATTTAATTTTCCACTGCAAACCATTAGTCGCATGATATAATTTTATCAGCACCTCTTTCTCTTTATCTGAAACAGTATCTGCAAAAGTATTAAGAGAAAAAACAAATGCTAAAAAAAGTGTTGCAAAGCTTTTCATAACTAGACTTGGGGACTATGTTTTTCTTGCATCAAAATTAGATAATTACAAGATATAAAGCACCGCATGTCAATAAAGTGTTGATAAATAAAAAAAGAATAGGATTTTTCCTTCTTTTAAAATATCATCTTTGTTTTTCTTTTTTGATTAATTTTGAAACAACTAATTATAAAAACCTAATATCATGGAATTTAACTTTTACGCATTACTAACCGCTGCGGTTGTAACTTTACTTGTTGGTTTTGCCTGGTATCATCCAAAAGTTTTTGGATCGATCTGGATGAGAGAAAGTAACCTTACAGAAGAAGATCTTAAAAAAGGAAGCATGCTCAAAATTTTTGGTCTTACTTACATTTTCTCACTCATGATTACAATGACTTTAATGTCACTAACCATTCATCAGTCTGGAGCAATTGGCATGGTTGGTGGTCCGCCTTTAATTGCTAATGCAAAACCTTCTTTTGCCGCTTTTATGGCCGATTACGGAACGGCTTACCGTACATTTAAACACGGTGCTTTGCATGGTTTTATGTCAGGTTTGTTTTTTGCTTTACCAATTATTGGAATCAACGGTTTGTTTGAAAGAAAATCCTGGAAATATATTTTCATTCATGCCGGATACTGGATTGTTACTCTTACTTTAATGGGCGGTATTATCTGCGGATTTGCATAATTTACAAATATATAAACCCGTTTGAAAACAAAACTCAAACGGGTTTTTCTTAATAATAACTTAAAGAAAGTCAGTTATTATAAATATTATCTAATTTTGAAAAAATTAGCACACACTTTTGAATACAACTTATTCTTTTCAAATCTACAACAGCACATCTTCACTGCCTTCAGAATGGAATTTGCTGGCCTCAGACAACATTTTTTTAACACGCGAATATCTGGAAGTACTCGAAAATTCTTGTCCGGTAAATATGATCTGCCATTTTATTGGAATTTTTGAAGAAACAAAACTCATTGGAATTGTTTTAACCCAATTTCTATTTGCCGAAAAACTAGAGTCTTTTGGAGAACGCGACCAATGTTTAAAAACTTCTGTCCGTAATTTTGCCCTTAAAAATTTTGCTTCACATGTTTTATTCATAGGAAACAATATGCTTACTGGTCAAAATGCTTTTATTTTTGATAAAAACGCAAAAGAATCAAAGGCTGTTAAAACGCTTCATAAAGCCATTAATCAACTCAAAAAAGATTTAAAAGCAAGTGGTAAAAAAGTTCACATAACCAGTATAAAAGATTTTACCGCCAAAGAAATCGAACCGCTGCAAGCTGAATTTAAAAACAATTATACGTTTTCGACACAGCCTAATATGATTTTTGAAATCAATGAAAACTGGAAATCAGAACAGGATTACATTGATGCACTTTCAAAAAAATATCGTGATCAGTATAAACGAGCCCGAAAAAAATCTGAAGCAATAGAAAAACAGCAGATGTCATTGGCCGATATTAGAAAATATGAAGATGTTATTTACGACTTGTATTTTCATGTGGCTAAAAATGCACCATTCAACACTTTTTTTCTAGCAAGAAATCATTTTAGTTTTTTTAAAGAAATCATGAAAGAAGATTTCTTATTGTATGGTTATTTTTTAGATGAAAAACTAATTGGTTTTAATACTTTGATAAAAAACGGAGAAATCATGGATACTTATTTTTTAGGTTATGACGAAAGTATCCAACGCGAAAAAATGCTGTATTTAAACATGCTGTACGACATGATTGCGTATTCTATTAAAAAAGGTTTTAAAGAAATTGTTTTTGCCAGAACAGCGCTTGAAATCAAAAGTTCTGTTGGTGCAAAACCAGTAAAAATGTACGGTTTAATAACACACAGCAATGCACTGATCAATCATAACATTGCCAGATTTTTTAATTACCTTGAACCTAAAACAGAGTGGCAGGAACGTAATCCGTTTAAATAAAAGATATTTAATTGATTAAGGAACCGCCAATTTCATCTGCTTATGCAAAATATGAATCTCTAATGATTTCTGCGCACCGCAATATTCACCGTCAATTTGAAAATGAACCGGATAATCTGTTTTTATTTCTGCCCTATCTGTAGAAATAATCACAATATCGTCTGAATCAATAGGCATATTTCCGGTTATAATTTTTCCAATTAAAAGCAAATCCAGACTTTTCAAAATTACCAATTCAAACTTTCCGTCGTTCATTGCTCCATTTGGATTAATGATTACGCCTGTTCCGTATTTTTGCGAATTGGCAATTACAATCATTCTTGCAACGTGTTCGACAGTTTTATTGTTTGCGGTAATAGAAGCCACAAACGGTTCTTCAGATTCCGTTAAGGTTGTAAAAGCCTGTAAAGCGTAACCCCAAAAACCGCGTACATCACTCTGCTCGTAGTTTTTTACCAGATTAGCATTCAATCCAAGATCGCTTAAATGGATGCTTTTTTTACCATTAATGCAAATCATATCCATCTCGATATAATGGTTTAGAAAAGCTATTTTTAGGTTCTCTTCGATCCCGGCAGGCAGATTTAGATCTACCGAAAGTCCGTTTGCCGAACCAGCCGGCAGAATCCCAATAATTACATCGTGGTCTTCCATGGCTTCGGCTGCCATTTTTATAGTTCCGTCACCGCCCGCAACAATAATTCGTTCCGGCTGATATTGCTTATAAAGGGCCTGTATTTCTCTCTGATCATTTTTGCCGGTCGTTTCATAAACTTCCAGATTAAAATGATTTGTAGCCGCAAATTCCTGAACTGCCTCAATTAAATCTGATTTATCAAGATCGCCCGAAATGGGATTTACAACAAATATGATATTCTTTTTCAACTCTTTTATTTTTAAAAACCAATTAAAATAATTAATTTACAGTATTATATAAAAGTACGTAATTAATGAAACCAATTTTACAATTATATCGAGGTTATGCCAATGAAGAAGAATTAATTGTGATGGGGCATGTTTTCAAAAGAACGTATAACTATGATTTTCAGAAGAAAAACCTAAAAAATGCACGTTCAATAATTAATCAGTTTAGGATAAAAACAATTGAAAATTTTGATGTTTATCTTAAATGCAACAATCAGGAAATCCATACTAAAACGCTGGATGACGGTTATTTTAAGTTCTGTATTCCGCTAGAAAAAGAAACTCATTTTGGATGGATGGAATATCAGGTGAGCATAAAGTACGGAGGTAAAACCATTACCTGCAATGCTAATTTTATACGCCCGCATAAAGGAAATCTTGGAATTATCTCTGATATTGATGACACTTTTTTGATTTCGCATACGCGGAATATTTTTAGGAAAATGTACATTTTACTTTTCAAAAATGTAAACGACCGAAAAGTTTTTAAAGATGTTGTACAACATTATCAAGCTTTGAGTTCGGCAGGAAGAAATAATATGGGCGAAGAAAATGCTTTTTTTTATGTTTCGAGCAGTGAGTGGAATTTGTACCGATTTATTGCAAAATTCACCAAAATACACAAACTTCCTAGAGCCGTTATTTTACTAAAAGACATTAAAAGAGGAATTACTGATTTCTTTATGAGCGGACGCGGTAATCACGATCATAAGTTTGACAAAATAAAACATGTTTTGGAATTTTATCCCAACTTAAAATATGTTTTACTTGGAGATGATTCCCAGCATGATCCTGTTTTATACGAAAGAATCTGCAAAATATTTCCAGTAACTGTGATCGCAGTTTACATAAGACAAACTGGAAAAACCCAAAAAAAAGCGGTTAAAAAAATTATGAAGAATTTAGAATCGCTGGATGTTTCTGTCTGCTATTTTAAAGAAAGCAGTGAGGCGATTGCACATTCCAGGTCTATTGGGGTCATTAAATAGCTTTGTTGAGAATACAGCATACTGATCAAACTGGTTTGAACAGATTTTTTATTTTTTTGACGTAAAAAAAACCTTTGTCAAAATTTAAAACTTTAACAAAGGTCTATATCTGTTTAATTTACTGAAAACTGTGACTGAAACTAATTAAGCATTAAAACTATCAATCTCCTCCTGAACAATTTCCCAATCTATAAGCAATTGTTCCAGGTCTTCTTTCTTTTTGTTGTAAGCCGTAAAAAACGATGCATCTTCGATATGTTTATCGCAATTCGTTTCGAGCATTTTATCGTCGTGCTGAATGTCTTTTTCTAACTGCTGAATCTGACTTTCAATTTTGCTTAATCGGTTTTGAAGTGCTTTTCCTTTTTTCTGATCTTCATAAGATGCTTTTGTGGTTTCTTTAGTTGCTGTTGTTTTTACAACATCTTTTTTCTCCACTTCGCGCATGTTTTCAAGATTACGCTGTTCTAAGAAGAAATTAATATCGCCCAGATATTCTTTGATCTTTTGATCTTTAAATTCGTAAACAATATTCGACATTCCCTGTAGAAAATCTCTATCGTGAGAAACTAATAATAATGTACCGCCAAATTTTTGAAGTGCCGCTTTTAAAACGTTTTTAGATTTAATATCTAAGTGGTTGGTAGGCTCATCCATCAACAGAACGTTAATTGGCTGCAATAACAATTTACAAAGCGCCAAACGGTTGCGTTCTCCTCCAGAAAGTACTTTTACTTTTTTCTCTACATCATCTCCACGAAACAAAAATGACCCCAGCATATCACGTACTTTCATACGATTTGTATCTGTAGCTGCATCTTCCATAGTTTGAAGCAATGTAATTTCACCATCCAAATATTCTGCTTGATTTTGAGCAAAATATCCTAATTGTACATTGTGCCCTAATTTAATAGTTCCATCATACTCAAATTCGTTAACCAACGCTTTAATGAAAGTCGATTTTCCTTGACCGTTTTGTCCAACGAATGCAATTTTACTTCCTCTTTCAACCAATAAACTGATATCTTTTAGAATCGTTTTGTCTCCGTAAGCTTTTGTAACATGTTCTGCCTCGATTACAACTTTTCCAGGTTCTTTTGAAACCGGGAAAGAAATATTCATTACAGAATTGTCATCTTCATCAACTTCTATTCTTTCTACTTTATCTAACTTTTTAATCAACGATTGCGCCATCGAAGCTTTTGAAGCTTTTGCACGGAACTTCTCGATTAATTTTTCTGTCTCTTCAATTTTTTTCTGCTGATTCTTTTGAGTCGCTAATTGCTTTTCGCGTATTTCATGACGCAATTCTAAATACTGCGAATATGGTTTATTAAAATCGTATGCTTTTCCTAAAGAAATTTCAATTGTTCTATTGGTAACATTATCCAAAAACATTTTATCGTGCGATACAATTACCACAACTCCCGGATAATTGCGAAGGAAATTCTCTAACCAAATAATACTTTCAATATCTAAGTGGTTGGTAGGCTCATCCAGAAGCAACACATCATTTGCCTGCAATAATAATTTTGCCAATTCGATACGCATTCTCCATCCTCCGGAAAATGTTTCAGTTTGGTTATTAAAGACTTCTCTTTTAAAACCTAGTCCTAAAAGAATTTTTTCTGTATCTCCAACATAATTATAACCGCCAAGAAGTTCAAAACGATGTGTATAATCAGATAAATCTTCGATAATCTGACTGTATTCTTCACTTTCATAATCAGTTCTTGTAACTAATTGATGATTGATTTGTTCCAGTTTTTTTTCTACAACCTTAATTTCTGTAAAAGCTTCATACGCTTCTTCCAATACAGTCCTTCCTTGTTCAAAATCGATATCCTGGCGTAAAAACCCCATTCTGATATCTTTCTCTTGTGAGATAACACCTGAATCTGGTGCAAAATCTCCTGCCAGCATTTTAAGCATTGTAGATTTACCAGCTCCGTTTTTACCAACAAGACCAACTCGGTCTCCGGCTCCTAAACGAAAAGTAACTTCTTCAAATAAATATGTTCCTCCAAAAGAAACGGAAAGATTGTGTATATTAAGCATAATTTATAACTATTGTTATCAGCAGTAAAGGTTGAAAAATCGTACCTTTGTTTAAATTTTTTGCAAATGTTAAAAAAAGGATCCAAACTAAATAGTATTTTAACAGGAAGTTGTCCTAAATGTCAAAAAGAGAGCATGTATTCGGACAAAAATCCGCTTCACTTGACTAATGTTCTAAAAATGAATGAGAATTGCAGTCATTGCGGTTTAAAATATCAAATTGAACCTTCGTTCTTTTATGGCGCAATGTATGTAAGTTACGGTTTAAATGTTGCCGTTGGAATTGCAGCATTTATTGTCTCATTTGTTTTCTTTGGAGCAAGTATAGAACAATCTTTTATTGCAATTGTTATTACTTTGATTCTATTATTTCCGTTTGTTTTAAGACTGTCGAGAAATTTATATATCAATATGTTTATTTCATACGATCCTAAGGCCGGTCAGGAATAAGAGATTTCAAATATCTTTTATGGAAGCGTTTTATATCTGCTTCACGGTCTATTGGAGTTCCATTTTCAATATTATCATATAACATTTTTGCCAATGCCGGTCCCAGCATTACACCGCGTGTTCCTAATCCGTTAAGAAGATGAATAGATTTGTATGCCTCATGAGTTCCTATTATAGGTCTTCTGTCGGCAACTGTTGGCCTTACTCCGGCAAAGTGTTTTATGATCTCAAAATCGCAGGTAATAATTTCTTTAATACGATCTATAAGCTCTTGTTTTCCTTCTTCGGTTGGGAGATCCGTTTTATCATGCCAATTGTAAGTTGCACCAACTTTATATAAATTACCTCCAACAGGCAGAATAAAAACACTTGTGTTAACAATAACATCTAGTTTTAAATCAGGCGCTTTTATTAAAAACAGTTCACCTTTTGTTCCATCCAAAGGCAGGTAATTAAAATAAGGGTTTTTATGCAGTCCAAAACCTTCTGCAAATATGATATGACGGGCTTTGATACTTTTGTACTGAATTCCTGAATCAAGAATTTCCAGAAAAGAGCTGTGAAAAGATTCTTCAAGAAGTAAATCATTCTTTTTTAGATACTCTCTGTAACTTTCTAATAATTGCCCGGTTTTTACATAACCAGTATGCAGAACTTCTCCATAATCATGAGGGGAGTCAATACCCTGGTATTTTTTAGTAATAAGTTTTGTAGATAAAAAGGGAGCCAGGTTAATTTTATCTGAAGCAGCGAACCAATTATTCTGCTCTTCAATTGAGAAAAACTTTCGAAGAATTGGCATTTTAAAATTGAATTTTTCCTGCAGCTTTCCTTCAACTTGTTCATAGAATTCATTCATTAAAACCAAATGCTCTTTTGCATTCCAGACTTCACTAAAACGTTTTAAGATAACCGGATTGTACAAGCCTCCTGCAATTCTCGAAGAATTTTGGGATTTGTCATCAACAACTAAAATAGATTTATTGTTTTTAAGGGCGATTTCAGCAAAGGAAATTCCGGCTAATCCAGATCCGACGATTAAATAATCAAGCATTGGTAATATAGATAAAATAAAAAAAACTCTTACTGCAAAGGTAGCAAGAGTTTTTTGTATAATTTGGATTTAAGCACTTAGTAATTCCACATATCTTCTTCGAAGTTGCGAATCTTCTCTTTTACCCTTTCAGATTCTAACAATTGACTTTGCGCATTGTCTTTAATGTAATCTTTAATTTCACGGTCTCCGTATACGTTTTCTTCTTTATAGATAACCGCATTAAAACGTCTTGAATTTAAGATTTGATCAAACGAAATAGGAAGCGCAGAGTTTTTATCATTAAAGGCTTTTGCTTCATGAAGCACTTCCCGCGCATTAGGAAAGAAAACCCAAAACAGTTCTATATAGTCTTTTTCATCGCTATTCATTGTATAAACATCTGGAGTTACTGGACAAATTCCCAGCAGACGATATTTTAATTCACTCTGACGTTTATCAAAATACCAGTACCCTTTAATTTTATATTGTGAAACATCGGCAGCAGTAAGATCTTGCTTTAAGATATATTCAGCAGGAATCGTTCTTGTAGGCCCTACTGTTTGATCAACATAGCTAACTACTTTTTTCTTACCAGTTCCTGTCACTACTTTTTTCTTAACAACCCGTGTTCTGAAATCATCTGGATATTGATTCACAAGTTCTCTACCAGCATCTGTAGTATCAACACGAGTCAAAGATCCTTCAATATCTTTTAGTGATTTTTTGGTATTAAAATAACTATCTGTATAAACTTCAGTTATTCTGCCGTTTCGAATGGCCTTGGTCAAAACATCATAAAGAGAACGCCTTTCAGGTCCAATATTCACAGTATCTACCGGAAAATATAATGGAAAATTGATTTTCTCATTTAAATCAATAATTTCCCAAGTTGTCTTTGCCATTAAAACATCCCTGTCATCTACATAACCATAAGCCAAAGGCTTGTCGTTATCAGAAATTTGCTGTGCTGCAGTTTTGTGCCCTATTTGATCAGCCGTTTTAGCATTTAATAAATTAGATTGTGCATTGCAAACAAATCCACTAATAAGGGCAAAACCAGCAATTAAAAAATTCCTTACTTTCATCATGATAAATATTATAAGAAATTAAACGTAATTTTATATTCAATATTGTTATTTTTCTTACAGAAAATCAAAATTACTAAAAAGTAATTTAAAATTGAGCAATGTTTTGTTTTTATAAAAAGATCTAAATCAGTGTTAAAAACAAAAAACTCTTACTACAAAGGTAGTAAGAGTTTTTTAAATATTTTATTTTCAGATACTTAGTAATTCCACATGTCTTGTTCGAAGTTACGAATCTTCTCTTTTACTCTTTCAGATTCTAACAATTGATTTTGTGCATTGTCTTTCATGTAATCACTAATAGCTCTATCTCCATAAAGGTTTTCCTCTTTGTAGATTACCGCATTAAAACGTCTAGAGTTTAGGATTTGATCGAAAGAAATTGGAAGTGCTGAATTGTTGTCGTTAAAAGCTTTTGCTTCATGCAGTACTTCACGTGCATTTGGGAAGAAAATCCAAAACAATTCAATATAATCTTTCTCGTCACTATTCATTGTATAAACGTCTGGAGTTACAGGACAAAGTCCAAGTAAACGATATTTCAATTCACTCTGGCGTTTGTCAAAATACCAGTACCCTTTAATTTTGTACTGTGTAACATCAGCAGAAGTAAGATCTTGTTTTAAGATATACTCAGCAGGAACCGTTCTTGTTGGACCAACTGTTTCATCTACATAAGTAACAACTTTCTTTTTACCGCTTCCAGTAACTACTTTTTTCTTCACAACACGTGATTTGTAGTCATCTGGATATTGGTTGATAAGTTCTCTACCAGCATCTGTAGTATCAATACGAGATAATGCACCCTGGATGTCTTTCATAGATTTTTTAGTATTGAAATAACTATCAGCATAAACTTCAGTTATTTTGCCTTTTGTGATGGCTTTCGTCAAAACGTCATAAAGAGAACGTCTATCAGAACCAATATTAGCTGTATCTACAGGAAAATACATTGGAAAGTTGATTTTTTCATTTAAATCAATGATTTCCCAAGTAGTTTTACCCATCAAGATATCTCTATCATCAACATAACCGTAAGCTAAAGGCTTATCATTATCTGAGATAAGCTGCGCAGGAGTTTTAAGTCCGATCTGAGCAGGAGTTTTTGCATTAAGCAAATTAGATTGCGCATTAGAAGCAAAACCTCCAGCGATAGAAACAATAGCTATTAAAAAATTTCTTACTTTCATCGTGGTATCATTATAAGATATTGAACGTAGTTTTAACTACTTTATTATTGTATTTCGTAAATTACCGGAGCAGTTCTTGGTAATAAATAACTACCAGCTCCAACAAGTTTAGTTTTAATTTCAGAAATAGTAACTTGGTCTCCTTTACCAGCTCTTGCAAGAACTGATTTACATTGTGCATTCATTTTATTACCAGTAACGACAACTGTAGGCTGTCCAGCAATTTTCATGTTGAATCCAACAACATCTAAACCAACTTCAAAATCAAAATCAAGTAATTTAGCACCAATAGTAGCAATTTCTAAGTTAGATTTAGGACCTTTAACAACTCCCATTTCACCTCTAATTGTACCTGTTGGACCAGGAATACCTTTAATTCTGAATGTTTTCTTATCTGTTACTTTATCTCCGTTTGGTAATGTACCAGTTACAGAAATTGTAGCCTCAGTACCTTGACCTGGGCTCATGTTATATTTTCCTGGTTTTCCTGCAGAAGATAATCCCGGAGCACTTGCAACAATTTTGTTAGCATCAACACCAGCGAATGATACAGAGATTGGGTTAACAACACCTCTATAAACTACATTCATTTTATCAGCAGAAATTGTAGCTGAGTTTGGTCTAGGAACTACAACATATTTTCCAGAGAATTTTAAAGGAATGTTTTTACCATCTTCTAAGAAAGTAAATTGTCCGTTAATATCTTGTTCTCCTACTCCACCGGCAGTTAAAGAGATTACTGCTTGTCCGTTAACAATTTGTCCAGGACCTTGGAAAGAAGTTGGTTTTGTATTTTCGTCATAACGCCCTAAAACTACCTTACCAGTTACTTTTTCACCTTGGAAATAAGCATTTTTGTCTAAAACAACGATTGCTTGGTAGTTGCTGTAAGAAGCAGCAGCAACTGCAGCTTTACCTAATGCACTGTTGTAAACGTCAGCTTCAGTTTTCTTAACGTCATTCTGCCAAGCTGAAAGTTTTGCAGCTGAAGCGATCGCAGGAAATCCTTTGAAGTGGTATGCTAAGTATTTTTCTTTAATACCTTCTTTGTTTTTTACGTCAGAAACATCAAATTTTTTCTCAACCTCAGAAATAATTCCAGCATATTTTTTATCTGTACCTAAAGCAGCTTTAATATCTGATTTATATTTCTCGATTTTAGCGATAATTTCATTACCTTTTTTAGTGTAACCGTCTCCTGTAAACCAGTCATCGATGTTATCACCTCTATCCATAGCTTCGTATGGCATTTTTCCAGTTTCTTTATCAACTTCAAAACCTTTTACAGCCTGAGTTTTTAAAGTACCTATGTAATCGTAGAATTCTTTTGAAGCAGCCTGAACTTTGTGAGCTGTTTCTGCAGCTTTAGCAAATTCTCCTTTTGCTTCAGCAGCTTTTTGATCTAAAGATGTCAACAAACTTTCATTTGTTGTAACTGAAGATGTATTTGCAGCTTCGAATTTTTCATTCATCAAACCAAAAGCAGAAATAACTTCTTTTGATACGTTCATTGCTAACATTGCGATGAAAACCAGATACATCAGGTTAATCATCTTCTGTCTAGGGGTTAATTTTCCTCCTGCCATTTTTGTCTAATTAGTTCTTATTAATAAATGTAATATCTAGTTAAAAACTAATTATCCTTTGTTACTCATTGCAGAAAGCATACCACCGTAAACGCTGTTTAAAGAAGCGATGTTTGCAGTCATAGAAGCCATTTGCTCTTTTAACTTAGCAGCGTTCTCAGCAATTTCGCTGTTTGCTTGTGCATTTCTTGAAGCACTTTCTAATTGAACTTTATATAAACTGTTTAATGATTCCATTTGTGCAGCTGCCATAGACATTTCTTCAGCATATTTCTTTTGACCTGCGATTGAATCTACAGTTGGAGAAATTGCTTTTGCAGCTCCTTCGAAGTTTTTGATGCTGTTACCTAAGCTTGCCATTAACTCACCGTCAACTTTAGCTTCTTTTAACATTGCATCTAATTTTTGAGACAATAAACCTTGGGCATCAGTTGCAGTTTCCGCTTTAGCTTCTTTTTTTCTAGCTTGTCCGTTAGCTAATTCTGGGTAAACTAGAGTCCAATCTAATTCATCCTCAACTGGTTCAAAAGCAGATAACGCAAAGATTAATGCCTCAGTCAAAAGACCGATAGAAAGCATCACTGTCCCTGTTAATGGCCCAATCTCAAAGTGAGTAATTTTGAATAAAGCTCCAACGATTACCACTGCCGCTCCCATACCATAAGCGAAATTCATAACTTTTTTACTTAATAATGCCATAATAATTCTTTTTTAGGTTTTAATTTTAAATAGATTCGATTTGGTTTTTGTATATTGATTTAATTATACACTAAGTTATTATTATTTTCTTCCGCCTCCTGTTACTTGAGTTCCCATGTAATCTTGTACAGTTCTGAAACCAATGTAGCTTCTTGCAGAATCAGCATATTCGTGATCACGAGTACTTACTTGCAGGAAGTAAGCAACATCTTTCCAAGATCCTCCACGAACAACTTTTCTTTGGTTGTTTCCATCAATTACGTTAGGGTTCATTGTAGAAACATACTCGTATGCATTTGGATTGTAAGCCGAATCTGTCCACTCAGAAACGTTTCCTGCCATGTTATATAGTCCATAACCGTTTTGCTCGTAAGATTTTGCTTCAACAGTATATAAAGCCTCGTCTGCAGCGTAATCTCCTCTGTTTGGTTTAAAGTTTGCCATGAAGCATCCTCTGTCACTCTTAGTGTAAGGACCTCCCCAAGGGTATGTAGCAGACTCCAGACCACCTCTTGCAGCATACTCCCATTCTGCTTCTGTTGGAAGTCTGAATGCGTTAACTAAATCACGTCCTTTTTTCTTAGATTTAATGTAGCTGTTTTTATTTAAAGTTCTCCAAGCACAGAATGCTTTAGCTTGTTTCCAAGTCACACCTACTACTGGATAATCTCCGTAAGCTTTGTGCCAGAAATAATCATTGTGCATTGGCTCATTATATGAATATGCGAAATCTTTAATCCAAACTGTTGTATCAGGGTATACATTAACTTGTTCAGTTTTAACGAAGTCTTTTCTTTTTCCAACTTTAGCTTTTGCAGCTGCCTGAATATCCATCCAAGAATAACGGAATTTCAATTTATTTACATCAATTGTTCTTAAACCATTGTATGATTCTTCAATTGGTAAATACATAGAATCCATTACTTCAGCATAATACTCATCTGGATAAGCTTTAGTATCTCTAATTAATTTTACTTTTTTGTTTAATTTTCTACCAGCATACGGATCATCTTTTGTCCCTACACTATAGTAGTTATCATACATATATTTATCATAAGCCGTCATTTTATCCGGCTCAGAATCATTAAATGCATAATCAGCAATACTACCGCCTTTTTTACCTTTGTCACCAGTACTTTTTTGACCAGTTTCATCAGCTAAAATAGCAAGACGAACTCTCATTGTAGAATCTTTTACCCACTCTACAAATTGACGGTACTCACTATTAGTGATCTCAGTTTCGTCCATATAAAACGAGCGAACAGTTACAGTTCTTGTTGGAGCATCTTCTACATTAGCTAAGTCACCATCAGATTTACCCATAATAAAAGATCCACCCGGAACCAAAGTCATTCCATACGGTTTTTCAGGATGCCATTTCCCTCCTGTAACACCAACTAATTCACCTTTGTCACCTGACTTACCACAGCCGATTACTAGTGTTAACATTGCTGCAAATGCAATAAACTTCTTCATATAAATTTGGATTATCTATTCATTACTAAAAGTCCGTAAACGTATTTATTATTTATCTAAAAAACAATACCTATTTGCGAATTTTCTTTTACCGTTCAAAAATAATGTTAAATAAAATAAAAAAAAAATATTTCCTCGATAAACTGATTAAAAAAATCGACGTAAAACGTTAAATTTTATAATAAATACACCTTTTCTTACTAATAATTTTAACTTATTTTCCTAAAAATTAAATATTTTAAGATTTCTTTCGAAATTTTCTTCTACAAAGCGTTTTTTCGCTGTGCTTTCCACCATCTTTCTGGCAATTCTTGATTGCAAGCTGACAAATATTCGTCGTAAGAACATGGTAATAACGTATTTCTTTTTAATTTATTGCTGCCGTTTGTTTCGAATGGAATTTCAATCCACCAACGCTCAGTTTTGTCACTTTTATAAAACACAAGTTCCTCTTCTTCCAGCGGAACGATGTATTTTAAATAATTTGTTCTGCTTCCAAATGGATATTCTTTTGATCTGTAATGATATCCTTCTATAAAATACCAGATTATCTGAGCCATTATAGGAGATTCCGGCAATGTACTATTATGATTAAAGATTCCAAAAGAAGAAACTTTATCACTTATTCCGGCATATCTAGCCAGAGAGCAAATCTCTTTTCCGTTGAAACCATTTGGCTCAAAAGAAACCATATTGCCTGATGCAGAAGACTTTACAGAATTCAAATCAATACTAACTAAATCTGCATCTCGAAATACAGGCTCAGCCAAAGCAATATTATTTGAAATTTCACCTAAACGGTAAGCATCAAAAAACAGCTTTTCAATTAAATCAATTTCTTCCTGAGAATTGTAATAAGTCTGATATCCTATATTACAGTAATTAAACAGGTTGTTTGGTTCATTAATAATAATCTGCGTTAGGTAAGAATTAGCCGAAACCGATTCATTTTCTTTACCAAAATCAAATTTATTATCTACAGAAACCATATTTACCATTTGCTCTAAATCGTCGTAAGCACGATACAAAGCGTAGGTTAAATCCTGAGAACCTCCCAGGACTATAGGAATCACTTTATTCTTAATTAAAGCAGCTACAACTTTTTTTACTGCAAAATAAGTATCCTCTACAGAATCACCTGCAAGAATATCTCCTAAATCTGCAATTGATGCATCCCAGTTACCAGGAAACATTCCGTAAAGCTTTTTACGAACTGCAGTAAGGTTAACTTCATTAACCATATTAATGTTGCGTCGATCTTCGAGAACACCTACGATCGCAATATTAATTTTGCTTATATCCGGAAATTGATCCTGAGTATGCAAAACAATTTTGCTCCCCAGTTCTTGTGTAGACAATGAACTAATGAATTTTAAAATTCCGTCATTTAAAGGCTCTAGAAAGTCAAATTCCATTCTTTATTTCTTTTTTGCTGGTGCTTTTTTAGCGGTTGTAGTTTTTTTAGCTGCTGTGGTTTTCTTTGCTGCTGTTTTTTTAGCCGGTGCTTTTTTCTCGATCATTTCCTGAACTTCGGCCAATGTTAATTTTGTCGCATCAACATCTTTACTTAATTCAATTTTGATTTTACCTTTTAAAATAACTGAACGTCCCCAGCGGGCTTTTTCAACTACAATTCCTTCTTCTTCCCAATTGTGAAGAACTTTATCAATATTCTTTTGTAATTTATCTTCAATTAATTCTTCAACATCTGCCTGAGATAAATTATCGAAATTGTATTTTTTGCTCACATTTACAAAAAGACCGTTCCATTTAATAAAAGGACCAAAACGTCCCACACCTTTTTGAACTGCTTCTCCTTTGTAAACAGCAATTGGCGCATCAGCAAGTGCTTTTTCGTCAATTAATTCCTTAGCTCTTTCTTTTGTAACATTCAAAGGATCTTCACCGCGAGGTAATGAAATAAACACACTTCCGTGACGAACATACGGACCGTAACGACCATTGCTCACTTCTACTTCTTCTCCTTTATATTCTCCTAAATTTTTAGGAAGCAAGAATAAATTCAAAGCTTCTTCAAGTGTGATATTTCCAATATTTTGATCTGCCATCAGGCTGGCAAACTTTTTATCTTCATCATCTGCTTCTCCAATTTGAGCCATTGGTCCAAATTTCCCTAAACGAACAGAAACTTGTCTTCCATCTGCA